>JABDGW010000025.1 GCA_013285855.1 Bacteroidota bacterium | reverse complement strand
CATCAGGCCACGCCTGGTACGATCCTGTTGATGTAAACAGTACGCCTGAAGGCCGTGCACATAACCGCCGTACAGAAATTATTTTATCACCGAACCTTGATGAATTGTATAAGTTGCTTGAACAAAATCAGCAGCAATAAATAATAAAAAAGCTTTCCTCAAAATTGGAAAGCTTTTTTATTTAACATCAACAATACATAAAAGCGCTTGTTTATTCATGCACTATAAATTCCTTCAATCACATCTCTGAATTTCTCCATTACCACTTTTCTTTTCAGGCTCATTTTCGGCGTCATTTCACCGGTATCCAAACTCCATTCTGCAGGCAGTAGTTCAAACTTTTTTATTTGTTCTACGTGGTTAAACTGCTTGTTGATCTCCTCAATTACAGCAGTATATTTTTTTATTACTTCAGGATTTTTTACAGCAGCTTCATTGGTTGTAAAAGATATATTATGTAACTGCATCCATGTTTTTAAATAACTAAAAGAAGGCACAATTAAAGCGCTTACAAATTTTCTGCCTTCACCAATTACCATTATTTGTTCAATAAAAGGGCTGCCTTTAAATATATTTTCCAAAGCCTGCGGCGCAACATATTTTCCGCCGCTTGTTTTAAACATTTCTTTTTTACGGTCAGTGATTTTTAAAAATTTATTATTCACCCAAACACCAATATCGCCAGTGTGGAGCCAGCCATCAATAACTGTTTCTGCCGTAAGGTCAGGGCGCTTATAATAACCTTTCATCACTGTTGTGCCTTTCACGCAAATTTCTCCATCGTCAGCAAGTTTTACTTCTATTCCGTTAATAACCGGGCCTACAGTTCCAATCATAGAACCTTCCAGATCGCGCCACCGGCTTATTGAAATCACGGGGCTGTTTTCTGTTGGTCCATAACCTTCATACACCGGAATTTTTGCTGCATTAAATATGCGCAGCAATTTTACCTGGCAGGCAGCGCCGCCCGTAATTATAAATTTTATATTCCCTCCAAGCGCTTCTCTCCATTTACTAAACACAAGCTTATTTGCAATGCTTAATTGTATTTTATATAATATTGAATTTGCTTCCGGCGTTCCAAATTTTTCAGCAAGCTTTACACTCCAAAAAAATAAGTTTTTTTTAATGCCTTTAAGTTGGCTGCCGGTTGTCATAATACGTTCAAAGACTTTTTCAAGCAAACGCGGCACAGTTGTAAAGCCATCAGGTTTTATTTCTTTTAAGTTGGCGCCGATGGTCTCTAAACTTTCAGCATAATAAATACCATTGCCGCTAAAAAGATAGACATAGGTTACGCATTTTTCATAAATATGATTTAGCGGCAGAAAGCTCAATACTTTATATGGCGCATCAATAAAAGGAAAACTTTCCTTGGAAAGTATTGCATCAGTATAAATATTTTTATGTGTAAGCATTACGCCTTTTGGTGTTCCTGTAGTACCGGAAGTGTAAATAATTGTTGCAAGATTTTCCGGAGAAATTGAATTTTTTATTTCGTTCAATTTTTGTTTTGAAGTTTCAGTTGCCAATGCCGAAACAACACTCCAATGATCAGCACTTTCAATTTCATCAAAAGAAAATATTTTTTTTAAAGATGGAACAGCAGCTTTAATACTGTTTACTTTATCAAATAAATCCTTGCTGCTTACAAACATGTATTGAATACGCGCATCATTTAAAATAAACTGTATTTCATTGATACCTGTAGTAGGATAAAGCGGAACCAGCACAGCACCTATTTGCTGCACTGCTAAATCTGTGAACATCCATTCCGGCCGATTGTTGCTAATGATGCCAATTTTATCTGTTCCTTCATCACTAAAATCATTTGCACTTACACCAAGCTCAATTAAACCGGCACTAAATTCATCAACAATTTTTTTTACTTCTTCAGTGCTGTAATGTATCCATTCACCATTCACTTTAGCATTAAACATATCGGGTTTTGGGAAATGGTGCAACTGGTGCTCAATACAATCAAAAAGGCGTTTTATTTCCATGAATTATATCAATCGTTAAAAAATAAAAATACAACATTTGAGGAATGGCCGTTTACCAATAATTTTAACTATTAAATTATTTTCTTCCAACTCTTGCTAAATAATAATTAAACAACTGGTTAATTTCATTTATTATTTTTGCCTTTACCCCGCTTATAATTTATTGCATGTTTATTGCTTTAAATGAAAAGCTTTAGAAGCTTAAGGTTATATGAGCAAACACCTGGTTATCTTTTTTTTGAGTTTTATTTTTTTTATCACATTGGTAAAAGGGCAGCAAAAGCAGGATTCAATTCTTACTGATGCAACGCTGGAGCAGTGTGTGCAATATGCTTTGAAGCATCAGCCCGATGTAAATAAATCGCTGCTGGATGAACAAATTGTAAATGCAGAAATAAAATCAAGACTGGCAGATTGGTACCCGCAAATAAATCTTGACTACACACTGCAGCATTATTTTCAGGTGCAGCGGTTTACAGGTGGAACAGCTACACCGCTTGCCACTGAAAATTTTTCAACTGCTTATTTTTCTGCAACACAAAACATTTTTAATCCTGATGTTTTGCTGGCAAGCCACACTGCCGGAAATGTAAGAACGCAGGCAAAGCAGATAACAGAAAACAATAAGATATATACCGTGCTTAATGTAAGCAAAGCTTTTTATAGTGTGTTGCTTTCGCGTTCACAGATGAAACTGGTTGATCAGGATATTGCACGTTTATCAAGAAGTGTTCAGGATGCGTATAATCAATACAAAGCGGGCATTGTTGATAAGACCGATTATAAACGGGCACAGATTTCATTAAACAATTCTGTTGCCGAGCGCAAACAATATGAGCATGATTTAACGGCAAAGTTTTCTGTGTTGAAATTTTATATGGGTTATCCGCAGGACTCATCATTTAATTTATTGTATGATAGTTCCAGGCTGGAAAGCAATATTTATCTTGATACGCTGCAAAACGTAAATTATACAACCCGTATTGAGTATAAAATCCTTCAAACACAACAAAGCCTTTTGCAGGAAAATGTGAAGTATTATAAATGGGAGTTTCTTCCAACTTTATCAGCTTATGGCAATTATAATCTTACATATAGCAATAATGATTTTGGAAAATTGTACAATACAAGTTTTCCATCATCCTATATTGGTTTAACCTTAGGCTTTCCAATTTTCCAGGGCGGCAAACGCACCTGGGAAATTAAAAGCGCCAATCTTCAGTTAGACAGATTGCAATACAATTTTCAATCTTTGAAAGATTCTATTCAAACAGAATATCAGGAATCGCTTGCCAGTTATAAAACTGCATTGAATGATTTTTATGTACAGCATGATAATCTTGATTTGGCAAATGATGTGTACAACACAATTTATTTACAATACAAAGCTGGTGTAAAAACTTATTTGGAAGTGATAGTGGCTGAAAGTGATTTGCGCACAACGCAGGTAAATTATCTGAACGCTTTGTATGAAGTTTTAAGCAGTAAGCTTGATGTAGAAAAAGCATTAGGAACATTAACTTATTAACGTATGAAAACTTTACTACGAATATTTTTATTTTTTATTTTGATAACCGCACTTTCCTGCGGTAAAAAAGATAACAGCCAGCAACAAGCGGCGCCTCCCGCAGTTAATGTAAACATTGATACAGTAAAAGAAGGCAGCACTGTTTATTATGATAATTATCCTGCCACTATAACTGCATTAGTTCAGGTTGATATAAAGCCACAGGTATCAGGCAATATTACCGGCGTATTTTTTAAAGATGGAGATCATGTACGCAAGGGAGAAAAATTATATTCGATAGATGCGCAGCAATATGCGGGCACCTATGACCAGGCAATAGCAAACGTAGATGTTTCAAAAGCCAATCTTGTAAAAGCGCAGAAAAATGCTGACCGTTATGTTGAGCTACAAAAAAATGATGCTATTGCGTCACAAACTGTTGACAATGCCTTGGCAGATCTTGATGCTGCAAAAATGCAGGTTGCCGCTGCTCAGGCAAATGTGCAGGCCGTACAAACCAATTTAAAATATACAACAATTTATTCGCCTATAGATGGCACTATCGGGATTTCGCAGGTTAAAGTTGGAACATCAGTTTATCCGCAAACATTATTAAATACAGTTTCAACAGATGATCCTATTGCTGCTGATATTGCAATTGATCAAACATTGATTCCTAAGTTTACCAATCTTCTTAAAAGCGCTTCAAAAACTGATTCAACATTTACCGTTACATTACCTGACGGCAGCATTTATCCCTATCCAGGTTATATAAGTTTTCTTGATCGTGCAGTTGATGCAACCACCGGAACAATACGGGCAAGAATAATTTTTCCTAATGCTGAAAAGATGCTAAAAGTGGGCGCAACCGCTAATGTGCAGGTAGAAAACAAGAGTTCACCAAACACTATCATCATACCTTATAAATGTGTTGCAGAACAATTGGGTGAATATTTTGTGTACCAGGTTCACGATACAATTGCTTTGCAAAAGAAGGTTGTATTAGGCAATAAAATAAATGGAATGGTGATAGTTCAAAACGGTTTGCAGGCCGGAGATATAATTGTAACAGATGGTGTGCAGAAATTAAGAGACAGTAGTGTGATACATACAGTTTCGCCAAAAATGCAACAATCTTCCGGGAAGTAAGCAGTAAGGCATGGCTATTATTTAAAAGTGTAAGTAGCAAAATGCGAAAGAACAGATGAATTTAAGCTAAATTAAAAAGCAGTATGAGCGAACCTTCATCAAACATATTTCTTCGAAGACCGGTAACAGCGATAGTAATTTCAATTGTAATAGTAATGGTTGGAACGCTGGCCATTATTAATATGCCCATCAGCCAATATCCTAATATAACCCCGCCAACCGTATCTATCACCAGCAATTTTACGGGTGCCGATGCTCAAACTGTTGAACAAACAACAACTACACCAATAGAAACACAGATTAATGGTGTGCCTGGACTGCAATACCTGCAAAGTAATAGTGCAAACAATGGGCAATCAAGTATTACTGCTACCCTTAACATTGATGCAAATCCTGATATAGTTGCGTTAGATATTCAAAACCGTGTTGGTATAGCAACACCAACATTGCCAAGCCAGGTTCAAAAATTAGGTGTGACTACTTTAAAGCGTAACCCAAGTATTTTAATGCTTGTTGCTATTTATTCTCCCAATAGTTCGCATAGCATTCCTTTCATGGACAACTATGCAAACATTTATGTACGCGACCAGTTGCTGCGTGTGCCTGGTGTAGGTGATGTATTTAGCCGTGCTGACAATTTTAGTATGCGTGTATGGTTGCAGCCTGATAAACTCGCGCAACTTGGGTTAACTTATTCTGATGTACAGAATGCAATTAATGAACAAAATCTTCAGGTGGCAGCCGGTTCTGTTGCTGCGCCCCCGCAAAACTCAACATCGCCATTTGAATTCACGGTTTTTACAAACAGCCGCCTTACAACAGAAAAAGATTTTGGAAATATTGTGGTACGCTCTAATCCGCAGGATAATTCAATTGTATATCTTAAAGATGTTGCACGCATACAATTAGGTAAAGTAAGTTATACAGCTAATTCTTTTGTTGATGGAAAGCGGGCATCTTATTTATTGGTTTACCAGGCACCTAACAGCAATGCGCTGCAAACCGCCGATGGCGTATATGCGGCCATGG
Organism: Bacteroidota bacterium; assembly: GCA_013285855.1. GTDB lineage: Bacteria > Bacteroidota > Bacteroidia > Chitinophagales > Chitinophagaceae > Parafilimonas. The sequence continues at coordinate 33,034 of JABDGW010000025.1, read as the reverse complement.
AGAATATGAAAAAATATTTTCCGTCAGATGTGTCTTATGTTGTTCCATTCGAGTCTGTAACAGTTGTAAAGGTTTCTATCAGCGATGTTGTACGTACACTTCTCATAGCGTTATTGCTTGTAACGATAGTTGTATTTCTTTTTCTTCAAAACTGGCGTTCAACATTAATTCCGGTGCTCGCGATTCCTGTAGCAATTGTAGGCACATTTATATTTTTTATACCTCTTGGCTTTACCATTAATACACTTACCATGTTTGGTTTTGTGCTTGCCATTGGTATTGTGGTTGATGATGCCATTGTAGTGGTGGAAGCAGTACAGCATTATATAGATACAGAAGGCTTATCTGCAAAAGAAGCAACAGCAAAAGCCTTGAAAGATATTACTGGTCCTGTTATAGCGATAGCATTAATATTGGCAGCGGTATTTGTGCCTGTTGGTTTTATACCGGGTATTGTAGGAAGGTTGTATCAGCAATTTGCTATCACAATTGCTATATCAGTTTTATTGTCAGCATTTATTGCTTTATCACTTACACCTGCTTTATGTGCTTTGTTATTAAAACCACAGCACATAGATAAAAAATCCAAAGGCCTCAATAAATTCTTTTATAAGTTTAATGTTGGTTTCGAAAAATTTACGAAGGGTTATACATCTGGTGTAAAAACATGGATTAAAAAAGCGCCACTTGTAATTATATTATTGGTGTGCATTTTTATTGCAGATGGATTATTGTTTTCACATAAACCAACAGGCTTTATACCAACAGAAGATGACGGTCGTTTGATAACTACTTTTGAAATTCCTGAATCCGGTTCTACAACACGAAGCTTAACTGTAATAGACAGTATGATGGCAAAGGCACGAACAGTGCCAGGCGTTTTACACGTTGCCGCATTAGGTGGTATAAATTTCTTAACCGGTGGCGCAAAGTCAAACAGTGGAAGTATGTTTATGCAGTTAAAGCCCTGGGATCAAAGAAAAAAAGAATCAGAAAAAATTGACGGTGTTGTTGCCGAATTGAATAAACGTTTTGCATCCATAAAGCAGGCAAGAATAATTGTTGTAAAACCACCTGCTGTTCCCGGTTTAGGTAATGCAGGTGGATTCAGTATTCAAATTGAACAAAGACAATCCAATGATAGTATTAAAGATTTTTCAAAAGTTGTAAACAACTTTGTGGCTGATTTAAAAAAGCAACCTGAGATTGATAACAGCCCGCAAGGTGCATTTACTTTTTTTACTGCGAATACGCCGGCATACCAGGTAAATGTTGACAGGGATAAAGCAAAAAAATTAGGGCTTAGCTTGTCAGATGTTTACAACACTATGCAGATGTATATGGGCAGCACATATATTAATCAATTAACCATTTATGGGAGAAACTTTTATGTTGTTGCACAGGCAGATACTAATTTCAGAAATGATATTTCTAAAATAGGAACTTACTATGTAAAGAATAATATGGGCAGTATGATACCGCTAAGCGCCATAGTAAGTTATAAGATTACTGAAACTGCACCGCTTATTTCTCACTTTAATATTTACAGAAGTGCGGAAGTAGATGGCAGTGCAAAACAAGGTTATAGCAGCGGCCAGGCGTTGGATGCATTAAAACGTGTGGGAGATAATTTACCTGAAGGTTATGGATATGAATTTTCAGGGTTAAGCCTGCAGGAAATAAAATCAGGTTCAAGCGCTGTTTACATATTCGCTTTATCAATTGTATTTGTATTCCTGTTTTTGGCTGCGTTATATGAAAGCTGGGCTGTTCCGTTTTCTGTATTACTTGCAGTACCAATTGGTGTGTTGGGTGCTATACTTACGCTTACTTTAATTCCTCGTTTAACCAATAACGTATATGCACAAATAGGGTTGATAACATTGATCGGATTATCTGCAAAAAATGCAATCCTTATTGTTGAATACGCAAAAGAAAGAGTTGACAGAGGTATACCGATTATTGAATCTACTTTACAGGCAGTGAGTCTTCGCCTTCGCCCGATATTAATGACCTCTATTGCATTTTTGCTCGGCGTATTGCCATTAGCCCTGGCATCCGGGGCAAGTTCTATTGCCCGCAACACTATTGGTTATACTGTATTTGGCGGTATGCTTGCCGCAACATCTCTGGCAATTTTTGTAGTACCGGTGTTATTTGTTGTTATAACAAAGGCTTCGTATGGCAAGAAAAAACTTGCCTATTTAAAAACCGAATCTGATAAACGCAATACACCTGATATGCCGGATAGTGAATAGCAAAAAGCTATGGATTGCTTGATGATTTACGCTCTTTTAAAAATGCATAATTTTTATAACACTGCTCAATATAATAACCTAATTCAATATCATTCATCGCCTGAACTTCTTCGTAAGTAGGGCGATAAAAATTCATAAAATCTTCCAATTCTTTATCATCAAGGCCAGTGAGTTTTTTTACAAGATATCTTGTGTAGCGGTGATCTATATATTTATCTTCTTCATCCTGCAACAGTCTTTGCTGAAACGCAAGCATTTGCCTGTTGCGTTTAAACCTGAACGAGTTTATTATTTCATCTAAATCCAAACCTGCAGTTACACTTCCGGGAACATAACTGGAAGACGTGGGTTGCGGGCTAAATCTCAATCCCGGTTTGCGATAATTAAAAGCTTTCGCATACGTTTGCCTGTTTTCAATAGAATCTAATTTATAATTTTTTGTTTGCACTTTTACTTCCGGTAACCAGCGTACATCCACATATAAAGCAACATCAAAACCTTGTGGGTGTGTTATTGTATCCACAGAATATTTCATTGTTTGTTTATTCAGGTAACTGAACCAAACTGAATCATTTTTTTTTACATTAATACTATATCTTCCAAGTGAATCGCTAATAGTATAATATCCGGAACTTGTTTGTACTGTTACCGCATCCAAAGGTTTTTTGCTGAAGTAATCTGAAACTGTTCCGCTGATAACAGACTGACTTTTGGCAGTAGTACTCATTAAGAAAAAAAAAGAAAGAAAGAAAATGAACGGTTTCAAGTAATTACATTGAATTGTAATATTACACACTGAAAAAAGATTATTGCGCAACCAAAAGTTAAAGATGAAGCTATCTTCCCATGTACACCATCAGAATTTGTACATCACTTGGGTTTACGCCTGAAATTCTGCCTGCCTGGCCTAAAGTTCTGGGTTTTATTTTCTTAAATTTTTGTAAAGCTTCGGCACTTAATGCAGTAATGCGATCATAATTAAATGTTTCAGGTATCATGGCATTTTCCATCGTTGACAAACGTTCAGCCAATTCCTGTTCTTTTTCAATATAACGCTCATATTTGATATTAATTTCTGCCTGTTCAATGGTTTCCTTTTTATAAAAATGGAGTTTATCATTTAATGCAGGAATTTGCTGTATCATATCGTTTAAACTCACATCAGGGCGCAACAATAATTTTAATGCTTTTTGTTTTTCATCAATCACTGAAGAATTTATTCGCTGCAGATAATTATTTACTTCGTCGGGCTGAAGAGAAATATTTTGTAAAATTAATTTTATCTCCTGAACTCCTTTTTGTTTGATCAAAATATTTTCCATTCTTTCCTGGCTTGCGAGCCCCAAGCGGAAACTTTTTTCGGTAAGGCGAAGATCAGCATTGTCCTGCCTGAGTAGCGTTCTAAATTCAGCACGGCTTGTGAACATTCTATAAGGTTCATCTGTGCCTTTGCTAATAAGATCATCAATTAAAACTCCAATGTATGCTTCATCCCGTTTTAATATAAATGGCTCTGAGTCAATTACTTTCTGATATGCATTTATGCCTGCCATTAAGCCTTGGCAAGCCGCTTCTTCATAACCTGTTGTTCCATTTATTTGCCCTGCGAAAAACAAGTTATCTATAAGTTTTGTTTCCAGTGAATGCTTTAATTGTGTCGGAGGAAAATAATCATATTCTATTGCATAACCTGGCCTGAACATTTTAGCGTTTTCAAAACCTTTCATTTTACGAAGCGCTTCGTATTGAATTTCTTCAGGCAATGAAGTTGAAAACCCATTTACATAAATTTCAACAGTATTAAACCCCTCAGGTTCAACAAATATTTGATGCCTGTCCCGCTCTGCAAAGCGATTAATTTTATCTTCAATACTAGGGCAATAACGTGGCCCTCGCCCTTCTATACGTCCGCAAAACATGGGACTACGGTCAAATCCTTTTTTTAAAACTTCATGCACTTCCGTGCTTGTATAAGTTATATAACAGGGTAATTGCCTGGAAGATTCAATTTTTTCAACAGGCAAATAAGAGAACCCGCTAATTACATCATCACCATTCTGAATTTCCATTAAGGTATAGTTCAAAGTTCTGCCATCAATTCGTGGCGGTGTTCCTGTTTTTAAACGATTGCTTTCAAATCCTAATTCAACCAATTGCTCTGTTATACCAGTTGAATTTTTTTCTGAAATCCTGCCGCCACCGAATTTTTTTTCTCCTATATGTATTATGCCATTAAGAAATGTACCGCTGGTTATAATTACAGCTTTTGCAGAAATTTCATGTCCCAGACCTGTAACAATACCTTTTATTACATTATTTTTTATTGAAAGAGCTTTAACGGTATCCTGATAAAAATCAAGATTACTTGTTTGTTCAAGCATATCTCGCCAAGTAGTTGCAAACAACATTCTGTCATTTTGCGAACGTGGACTCCACATTGCTGGGCCTTTACTCTTATTAAGCATTCTAAATTGGAGCATGCTTTTATCACTAACAATTCCGCTATAACCGCCTAAAGCATCAATTTCCCGCACAATCTGGCCCTTCGCTATTCCACCCATTGCCGGATTACAGCTCATTTGTGCTATAGTTTGCATATTCATAGTAACAAGCAACACTTTAGTGCCGAGATTGGCAGCGGAAGCTGCGGCTTCACAACCAGCATGACCAGCACCTACAACAATTACATCATACTCAGGAAACATACTGTAAAGATAAATATTGTTATTTCACGTGAAACTAATTCTGAACACAGGCAAAATCCTCAACTATAAAAATATTTCCATTTTTATAGGTATACGCTGCAAGTCCAGTATTAAGAAATGCAGGGTTCAATAGGGCTTTGCGATGTCCCAGATCTGAAACATTTATATCAAGATATAATAAAACAAGCATAAAAACAGGATCTATATTAGGTGCGCCATAACTAATATTTTCTCCACCGCAATTCTTTAAGCTAAATCTCTTAAATCTATCAACAAACGTTTCGCCTGTTGTAGATGTATGTGAAGGATTTGCATCGTGAGACGTGATATCCCCAGCATGAAATGCAGCCATTTTTAGCAAGGCAGGATTTAAGGCTAATAAGGGTAAGCTTCTTAAGGTTTTTAAATCATTTTCAAGACTTACGGAATTAGGCCCTTTAAGCTGCGGATATATTTCAATTATAGGTTTAACAACGCTGTCAAAAAAAAGAGATGGGTATGCTCTGCTATAATTAGTCCAATAATAGAATTGTTGTTCCGTTGAAGAAAGGGACTTATAATCTGGCTGAGTTTTGTTCCATTTAACTATAAGAGTGTCTGTAGTTTTAGGTTTAGGTAAAATCGCATCTTTAAACATTAACATGTTTTGACTATAGCCTCTCAGACTTAGTAGTAGTAATAAAATAAAATAAAAAATTTGCTTCACGTGAAACTTTGAAACTGACTCAAATAATAATCTTCTTTTGCTCGCATTTTCTGCTTATCAGATTTTGTTTTGTCTTTATAACCACACAAATGCAATGCACCATGAAGCATAACTCTTAAAAGTTCGTTTTGGTATTTTACTTTGTAGGTCTTTGCATTTTCTTTAATTCTGTCTATACTTATATATATTTCTGCAAAAACAGGTTCTCCCGATTTGGAAAGGGCGAACGTAATAACGTCCGTCAGGGTTATATGCTTAAGATACTTCTCATTAATTTTAAGAAGATATCTGTCAGAACAAAAAATATAGTTTATACGTTCAATTGAAACCTCTTCAGCTTTAAATAAAACACAAATCAAATGAACACTAGCATTTTTGTGCTTAATCAGTATTTTTTTATCTGCGTTAAAAAAGAAAATCTTTTTCATTTACTTACAAAAATCGTAAAAGTAAAATGCCACTATACTTTTAGCTTTGTATATATTTTAATAAAATGAAATTATCTGACTTGGCAATTGGACAAACAGCCACAATTATTGATTTTTCAAAAAATGATATTTCAATAAAACTAATGGAAATGGGGCTTGTGCCAGGTGAAATAATATTCATTGAAAAATTTGCTCCCTTAGGAGATCCGATTTCTATCGCAGTGGCTGGTTATAGTTTAAGCTTACGACTTAACGAAGCTGAAAATATCACAGTGGAAATTATATAATTTGTTGAAAATGAACTAATTAATGAGGATAGCATTGTTTTTTGGCTCTTTTAATCCCATTCATATAGGCCATTTAATAATTGCGAATTATGTTGCCAATTATGCAGCTGATAAAGTTTGGTTTATTGTTTCTCCGCAAAACCCTTTCAAACAAAATGTTGCTTTATTAAAGGCAGAGTCGCGTTTAAATCTTGTAAAACTTGCTATTGAAAATGACGACCGGTTTGAAATTTCGGATATTGAATTTCATTTACCAACTCCTTCGTATACAATTAATACCTTAAAAGCAATTTCAAGTGCTTATCCCCAACATGAATTTTGTGTTCTTATCGGATCTGATAACTTCCCACACATTTTTCAATGGAAATCAGGAACTGAAATAATAGATAATTATAAGATATTAGTTTATAAAAGACCTGGCTTTTCTATAAATAATCAAAACATCATAAATAACAATATCACTTTTCTTAATACTCCATTACTGGGAATTTCTGCAACTGGCATCAGAGAAATGATAGCCAAAAACGTAAGTATCCGTTACCTTGTTCCTGAAAAAGTTTACGCAGAAATAAGCACACACGGATATTTTAAATAATTATATTAAATGACTATAATTAACTATTACGCCAACTATAAAACAAAATAAAGGAATAAGCTGTGGTCTTACCCTTGTAAACGTCAGTAATAAAAAAGTACCAACAATAACTACAATATTTACAAAAGGAACAAAAGTGCCTGTAGTGATATCCACCGAAATATCCTTTAACAAAAATAGGGTTGAACCAATCATTATACCTACTACAGCAGCATTAATACCTTCCAGTGAACGGTAAATGACAGCATATTTTTTTAAATTCTGCCATACGGGGAAAAAGAAAAGGACAAGTAAAAGACTTGGAAGGAAAATCGCTATTACTCCAATTATACAACCCAAAATCTGCATTTTATATCCATCTTTGGAAAAAGTAGTGCCCCCCATAAAAGCGCCTATTGAAAACACAGGGCCGGGGATTGCTCTTACAAGCCCAGCTCCGGTTAAAAAATCTTCTCTATCTACTTTTAAAGCACCTGGATTTTTTATTTCTATTTTTTCGGTTTCAGGCCGCACAACATATTGTTGGTACATCATAGGAATGAGCACATCTCCTCCGCCAAACACAATACTTCCAAACCGGTAAAAATTCTCAAATAAATTATATGGGCTGCGGTTTTTCCAATTTTCTTTTCTTGCTGTTTCACTAATAAATGCAGCAATAAAAAATATAGCCAAAAAAATGAGTATGTTGGTCCAATTTATTTTTTTTGGCGGAACTCCTTTTTGCGGTATACGTTTACTGCTAAAATTGGTAGCAATTCCTGCAGTAACGAGAATACTTGGAAACGTCCAAGGTGTTTTGAATAAGAGAAAAGCCAATACAGCCGAAACCAGCATAATTACTGTAGTAATTGTGTTAGTAACAGCAAATCTAGACATCCTAAAAGCCGTAAATGCTATAAATCCAACAGACATTGGCTGTATAAATCTGAATATACCAGCAACAGCTTGCCGGTCATTTATATATGGCAATAAAAAAGAAAGCCCCCCCATTAGTATGGCCGCCGGGGTAATCCATATTAATAAAGTTAAAATAGCTAATGATATTCCCCCTCTCTTATACCCGATCAAAGTAAGTGTTTGAGTAGAAGAGGCGCCCGGCAGCATTTGGCAAAATGCATTATAATCAAGCAATTCCTCCTCCGTAATATCATGTCGTCGGTGCACAAAGTTTTTAATCATCATTCCATAATGACCTTGTGGTCCTCCAAACGCAGTTAAACTATGAATAAAAACGGCTTTTAGAAATGGTATGTGACGTCTCAAATTCAATCTTTCAATTTGTATTCTTCGCAATAAAATTTCTTAAACCAGGTCTGAACGTTTATTCAATCCTTTATCATATACACTGTTTTATTAATCTGCAACAAGCCTGCTGCCTCATACCTCTGCAATTGTTTTACAAAAAAGCATTTCTTTTACTAATATCATCAGAAAAAATCTATAGATCAAGCAATGGTATAGTTCAAGCAATTTTTTGGACATGTTTGCAACAGCAAAATACAAAACCTTACAGTTTTTGAAATCTTCTTTTTGTTATTTAAATATATAAATTAAAAAGTTCAATGAAAAGGATAAATAGATAATAAAATGAAGTGATTTTTGGTGTATATAAAAAAAGAACCCCGCTGAAATACCAGCAAGGGTTCTGTTTAGTCCCAACCTTAACCTATTTATAAAGAAAATCTTTCGAAAAAAGCAGTTGCAATATCAGTGATCTTTACAGATGTTTTTATTGTATTTCCCGAGGGAATACTTACTTCGGCTTTTTTTATACCGGTGTTTTGTGAATCGCCAGATGGCTTGTAATGATAATGTGACGAATCAATATCATTTGGTTTTTCAGGAGTTTCCGGTTGAGATTGTTCATCTGGATTATTGTCTTCATTATCGTCTTTTACTTCTTCCGGATGAGTTGGCTTTAAGCCATCATTTGTCATTATATATTCAACATTACTGTTCCAGCTATAGTCGTTGCGCCAATCATCATTCCAATCCCAATCATTATATCCATCGCCTAAATCAAGATTAAATCCGCTGTATTCATAAATAGTGTGGTCTATTTCTATTTTTTTGCCAACAGGCACATCAATAAGCAATAACACCTGTTGATTTCTAAACTTTCCTGCCTTAGAAATATTGAATCCTCTTGGCAAATTCACAATGCTGTCCATTTGATTAACCGGAAAATCAATTTTGGCTGCGGCGTCTCTTGCTAATTCAGGACTTGCACCGCGACTAAATTTTATTTCACTGATGTGAAAAGCACTGTCATCACTTTTTTGAATTCTTAGTTGAACTGTTCTTAATACCAGGCTGTCTTCTGTTAAAGCATAAAAGGGAGAGCCATTACCACCCCAATGAATGCCATACCAATCTCCATCAAAATATCTCACAAAGCTTTTTGGTGCAGCTTTTAGAAAAAGTTTTTGATTTGATGGCTGATAAATGCTCATTTTTTCTTCAACACCGGCCTTTGTTTTATAGTCGCTTGAAATAGAAGCAGCTAATAAAATTGCAGATATTAATCCTATTGTCCATAAACTACCAAATGTATATCCGATATAAGGATTGCGTGATTTTGCACGGCTAAGCCTTCTTATTATCCACACAACAAAAGCAATTACCGGCACGCCAAGAAAAAGCAAGAGCGTACTCCAGGCTAAAAAATTTTGCCAGGCGCCTGCTATAATAAATCCTTTCAAAGGAAAAGCGCTTACACCCCCGGCCATCAACCCAACCATTACTAATATTAATACAATCATCGCCATTAAAAGCGCAAAGGCAATGGAACCAGCTATAAAAAGAAAAAAACCTTTAAATATCACACCAATTGCATGACCCAATCTGCTGCCTGTTCTTTTAATTGCAGGATTTACTTCGCCGGCCATTGCATGGCTTTTATTTTGAAAGGTCTCTTTTACTTCCGAACTCCATTTTTCAGTGCGTGTTTTTAAATTGCCAAGATCTTCCTGGATTGTATTTTTAATAGTATTGAGATCAACTTTTTCTCCACGCATTTCCAGCTTTTCAGTAGCAGTTTGAGCTTGTGGTATCACAGCCCAAAGAACAATATAAATTATAAACAAAGAGCCCCCGAATGAACCAAAAATAACAGAAGGAAAAGGATCAAAATGAAAAAATACATTCTGGAAAATTGAACTGACAATTCCAAGCACAAGTGGTAAGGCAAAAATTAATCTCGGTATCCAAACTGACATGTTGAAATAAGCTGCAAGTCCACTTGCCACACCGGCAATTACTTTGTCCTCCGGATTTCGGAACAGCCTTTTGCGCAATTGCATTTCAAGGGATCTTGAAGGAAGAATAATCCACAATAAAATATAAATAAGAAATCCAGTTCCAAACCCGCCAAATGTAATTACGGCAAACAAAATTCGCATTATAGAAGGATCAATTCTGAAATAATTGGCAAGCCCGGCGCAAACACCACCAAGCAATTTATCGCTTTCATCACGGTACAATCTGCCTTTTGATCCAGGCTGATATCTTGCAGATGAACGGGTGGTTGACTCGTGTTCTGTTTTAGATGTGCCAGCTTCTTCAGCTTCAAAGTCTTCTGGCCGGCCAATACTGTTTATTATTGCCTGTACATCATCATCTGTAATACAGGCACTGCCTTTATTTAACCTCTCACTGAACAATTCTCCTATGCGGCTTTCAATATCATTGATGATTTCATCTTTTCCTTCCTCATTTGCGAAGAATTGCCTCAGGCTTTCAATATATCGTTTTAAAATTTCATAGGCGGTTTCCTCTATGGGAATTACACGGCCTTGAAAGTTTATATTAATTACCTTTTTCATTTTTAATTTAGTTTATTGGTTATTGTTGGGAATTTCGACCGGCAAAATTTCTTTGCCTTCTGTAAATGATGTAAGTGTTTCAACTGCGTTGGCCAGCTCCTTCCAGGTACGTTCCAGTTCATCATAAAACTGAAGGCCTTGATCTGTCATTAAAAAATATTTACGTGGTGGACCCGAATTACTTTCTACCCACCTGTAAGTTAAGTATCCTGCGTTTTTTAGTCTGGTAAGCAAAGGATAAAGCGTGCCTTCCAAAATATTCAGGTTGGCATTTTTCATTTTGTCAACTATATCACTCGGGTAAACTTCCCCTTGCCGGATAATTGACAAAATGCAAAACTCCAATACTCCTTTTCTCATTTGGCTTTGTGTGTTTTGAATATCCATACAGAAATTATTTTTCTTTAATTGATAAAACAAAACTATAAATAATTTTAATACTGTGCAATACACAATACCTAGTTTTCTATGGTAATTTGCTTCAGTGATTATTATATATAACCTAATTAGTTGATAATCAATTCACTTATTTTATACCAATATTTATGAGCGGCAATATTAAATGATAGAAGATTTAATTACCAGATTAAGGAGAGGCAGTTTATTGAATAGGCGTGCAGAGACTATTTATAATTTGAAAGCTTTTTTTATTTTCATTACTGCTTAAAGAATTTGCAATACCCTTTTTTTCAGCCGCAGTTAAATGAAAACTTAAAGAAGCTGAAGTAGAATTGGGAGAGGTCTCATAGCTAAAAGCAATTTTATAAACTTGTGTGGGTAATACATCAAGCATATAATTTACCTGGTCTTTTTCGTAATAATCCTGCAGATTAAACCAGTTATTTTGCAGCAGGAACATGGGCTTTGTTATTAATCCTAATATCGAATTAACTTCATAAGGTCTTGCCCAGTCTTCCACAGGCCTGTCACGAATTTCAACAATAACTATTTTAGCTGCGTTTTCTTTTAACCAAGGTTTAAATTTGTCTATGAAGCGCAAACTGGTTTCATGTCCAAAATTATCCCGCAGGCCGCCATCCATTACATCTATATCAGGAACACTTGGCATTTCTACATTAGGTAAAACAAAGGGGAATGTTGCATTCATGCGCATAACAGTAAGAAATTGCAAATTACCCGGATTTTGTTTGGCAAAAAAGGATTGAAAATCCAAGCCATCCACATCATAAGCGCTTAAATTATTATTCTTGTTCTGCGCCTGCATCATAAATCTTACCGGGCGGGTAGAAATAATCATTTTTCTCCCGTCTTTTGTAATTGCCGTGCTAAATATCATGGAAGGAATAAGAGCATTTTGCTCGGCCTTCTCATAATCCCTTAATTTCTTATTTAAAATCCCTTTTGTATTTGCATTTAATTTTTGTTCAAAAGCATAACCACGATCACGTATGTATGTATTTCCATCTAATTCAAACTTGCTTAACGGGCCAATCATGTCCCGGGCCACAAGAGAAGAAAAAACAGGATTTAGCAGATCTTTGCTAATGTTATCAATATATTGCTTTTGCTGAAGCGTAGTAATTTTCCCTTCCTGTTTTTCCAGGTAAAGTTCCCTGAAATAAGCAGCGCCAATCATTCCGCCTGAGGCGCCTGTTATAAAAAAGCAATGTTTAAAAAAATTACCATTTGTTAGTGTGTCCAGCCTGGTTAAAACATTCATCGTAAATGCCGCACTGCGATTGCCGCCACCACTTACATCAAGAATAAACATTACAGGTTTTTCATTCTGTTGCCTGGCTTTCCAGTTATTCAGTATTGCAATAAACTGCATGCTGTCTTTCGCAACATCAGAATCATTAATTAATTGCAAAAGACTGTTTCTGTTATAAAGCGGCCTGCTTTTCACATTATTATAATTTAGGCCATAAGCTTTATTACGCGGGTCAATTATATGTTGTTGAAATAACCAATTTACCAGCAAATAAATAGCCAGTACAATTGGGATGCTCCAGTTTCCGAGAAATAGAGAAAAGGCGCCGGCTACGGCAATTAATATTGTAAAGAAAAGAGTGATACTTGCTGCCGCAGGAATTTGGAAATACTTATTCTCAGAAAAAAAACCAAGTAAAATTAATACAGCAAACGCCAGAAAAACAGCCTGTATCGCAGCCACGTGATGGCGTTTAAAAATTGAATTTAAAAACTCATGGCTGTAATGCTTAATATTTCTGGGCTTTCGCAAACCAAAAGTTGCACTCAAAAACCAGTCAATACGCATTTCACCTTTTTCTGCTTTGGAATTTTTTATTATACGTGATGCGCGTACATATTTTTGATTTGCTGTTGTAAAATCCGTAGCCATCCTGCGGTATATCTTTTTATCGGTACCAAAAAAATACCCGAAGGCAATAGCAAGCGATAAAATAAAACCACCAAAAAAACCACCTGCCAGCGAAAGTATTTCTAACGATGTTGATAATTCTTCATGTCGCTGGTAGGTTATAGCAAAAAATAAATAACAAAGAAGAAAAATTAAGGGGATAACTGCATTATTAATACAATACTTTAAAAAAGGCTGAGCTGTTGTAGCAAGAAATTTTATGTGGCGACTATGTAAAATAAACGTAGTAATATTCCAGCTCATTATATAGGATGCAACGGCAAAACCAGCAAACGCAGTGCTTAAAGCATTTACATGGCCCAAGTATTCCGGTGCAAGCATTAATGAATCTGCACCGTATGGTTTTAAAAAATGTCCGCTTATTGTTGCAAATAAAATAAACCAAAACAGCAATAAAACCTGGTACCTGCGAAAGTGCAGAAATACAAGTTGTATGGGAAGCGAATAAAAAAATCCGGTGAAATATTTTTTCATGTAATGCTGCGCTAATAATAAGACAGATTACTAAAATTAAATGTTGTTTAACTAATACTGAAAATATGAATACAGTTTGTGCTTGACAGCAGGCTATTAAATTTAAAATTCGCAGTTCTTCGGCGTTCTTGCAAAAGGTATTACATCGCGGATGTTCGTCATGCCTGTAACAAATTGAACCATGCGTTCAAAACCTAATCCAAAACCAGCATGTGGTACTGAACCAAAACGCCGTGTATCCAGGTACCATTGCATTTCATCAACAGGCACATGCATTTTATTCATGCGTTCAATAAGTTTATCTAATCTTTCTTCACGCTGAGAGCCACCAACAATTTCTCCAATTCCCGGCGCTAAAATATCCATCGCTGCAACCGTGTTTCCATCTTCATTCATGCGCATATAAAATGCTTTTATGGCTGCGGGGTAACCGGTAACAATAACCGGTTTTTTAAAATGTTTTTCTACAAGATATCGTTCATGCTCGCTTTGCAGGTCAATGCCCCATTGTACTTCATACTTAAATTTTTTCTTTTTATAGGTAGGGCTTTCCAGTAAAATATTTATTGCTTCTGTATAAGTAATTCTCTCAAATGCATTGCTTACAACAAATTCAAGTTTTTCAATTAAACCAAGTTCACTTCGTTTATCCTGGGGCAATTGTTTTTCTTCATCAAGCAATCGCTGCGCAAGAAATTCAAGGTCATCACGATTATTATCCATTGCATATTGAATAATATATTTAATGAATTCCTCTGCAAGGTTCATGTTGTCTTCAATATCATAAAAAGCCATTTCAGGCTCGATCATCCAGAACTCTGCAAGATGCCTTGTTGTGTTTGAATTTTCTGCACGGAATGTTGGACCGAAAGTATAAATATCACTCAAAGCCATTGCAGCCAGTTCGCCTTCCAATTGACCGCTTACAGTAAGATTGGTACTCTTGCCAAAAAAATCTTCTTTAAAATTGATGTTGCCATCTTCATTGCGTGGAGCATTATCAAATGGCAATGTTGTTACACGGAACATTTCGCCTGCACCTTCTGCATCGCTTGATGTAATGATTGGTGTATGCAGGTAAACAAAACCTTTATCATTAAAAAATTTATGAACAGCGTAAGCCAATGAATGACGTATACGAAATACAGCGCCAAATGTGTTGGTACGAAAACGCAGATGTGCTATCTCTCTTAAATATTCCAGGCTCGGCCTGTTTTTTAATTGTAAAGGATATTTTTCAGGATCACAATCACCCAAAATTTCTATTGAGGTTGCTTTTAATTCTACGCTTTGTCCTTTACCCAAACTCGGCACTAATTCCCCAATAACTTTTAAAGATGCACCGGTTGTAATGCGCTTTAATGTTTCATCATCTAACAAACCCAACGAAGCAACTACCTGCAAATTTTGATTGCAGCTTCCGTCATTTAGAGCAATAAACTGGTTGTTGCGGAATGTGCGCACCCAACCCATAACGATAGCTTCCTGCCCAGTAATTTCAGCTGATAAAAGCTCTTTTATTTTTGTTCTTTTATTAAACATGGTATTGAAAAAAGGAGGGCAAAGATAGGAGATGAATTAAGAACAAAATTGTACGAATACTTATTGGTTGAAACAAAGAATATAAAAAATTATAGAGAATCTTTTAGTGGATTTTATTAGTCATCCACATTCTTGCGATCATCTATTTCTTTGCAAAGCAGGTTAAAAATTTCGTCAACACTTCCTTCACCTTTAATATGCACTACTTTATTAAACTTTTTATAATAGTCAGCAACGGGTTTGGTTTTATTCTCATATTCATGAATGCGGCTGCGGATAACGGCTTCGTCAACATCATCTGACCGGCCACTGCTTTGCCCGCGATGCAACAAACGTTTTATCAATTCATCTTCACTTACATCAAGTGCCAGCATTACGGCTATTGAGGTTTTTTTAAGCTGCAGTAATTTATCCAGCGCTTCTGCCTGTGCATCAGTACGCGGAAATCCATCAAACAAAAAACCCTGTGCATCGGGATTTGTTTCCAGTGCTGTGCTTATCATACCAATCACTACTTCATCGGGCACAAGCTGGCCTTTATCCATAAAATTTTTGGCTTCTATGCCAAGCGGAGTTTGAAAAGCAATTTCACTACGCAGCAGGTCACCGGTTGAAAGATGTTTCAACCCATATTTTGCAATTAAATTTTGACTTTGTGTACCTTTTCCGCTGCCTGGAGGTCCGAATAAAATAATATTGAACATTGCCTGCTGGTTCCAGCAAATATAAAGGCCTAAGTTTAAAAATTAACAACTTACCAAACATTCGGAAAAAACCAAACCAAAAAACGTTTCGTACCTTCAATATTTGGATGAATAAAAGCAATTAAAAGCTGTTATAAATGCTTCAATTGCATTTTCTTCATACTCCAGCTAATCAAAAAAAACATTTATGAGTAAAGATCAAAGCGAATCAGAAAAACCTGTTTACTCCGCCACAAATGCCGAAAAAATTGCATTAAGTAATGAAGAATGGAAGAAAAGGCTTTCACCTGAAGTATATCATATTGCAAGAGAAAAGGGAACTGAAAGGCCATGGAGCAGTAAATACGAGCATTCAAATGAAATCGGAACATATTATTGCGCTGTTTGCGGGAATGCTTTATTTGAAAGCGATACAAAATTTGAAAGTGGTTGCGGGTGGCCAAGCTTTTATAAACCGGTATCAAAAAATTCTGTGGTATATGCACATGATAAAACCCATGGAATGAATCGCACAGAAGTTATGTGCGGCAAGTGCGGTTCACATTTGGGTCATGTATTTGATGATGGTCCGCCGCCAACTGGTTTGCGCTATTGTATAAACGGTGTTGTACTTGATTTTGAAAAAGCCAAAGAGGCTGAAGAAAAGTATGAGGCTGAACAAGAAAAAAAAGAAAAACCGTAAACAAATCGGTAAGCTGTTTTAGCCTGACCATTTAAATTTTATAAGTCATCAAATTTGTAAATAGCATTCATTGCTGAGCCTGGCGGCATATCAAAAAGATTATTGATAATCCCATCTTTTAAGCCATACACCCAGCCATGCAGTACCGGGCGTTTTTCATTCTTCCATGCACGCTGAATAATTGAAGTTTTGGCAAGTTTCATCACCTGCTCTTTTACATTTAATTCAACAAGTCGATTTGTTCTTTCTTCTTCATCAGCAATATTGTTTAATTCATCTTCATATAACCTGTATACATCTTTTATATTTCTAAGCCACATGTTCAAAAGATGATTGTAATCATGGTTGGTCATAGCTGCCTTCACGCCACCGCACCCGTAATGCCCGCAAACAATAACATGATTTACTTTAAGATAATTCACTGCATAATCCAATACGCTTAATAAGTTAACGTCTGTATGAATTACCAGGTTTGCAATGTTGCGGTGAACAAAAATCTCGCCCGGTTGTGTGCCTGTAATTTTATCTGCGGGCACACGGCTGTCGCTGCAGCCAATCCATAAAAATTCTGGTGACTGTAATTCTGCCAGGCGCTTAAAATAATCAGGATCATGCGCGACCATTTCCTGTGCCCATGCTTTATTTTCAAGCAATAGTTTCTTGTATGGTTTCATGCTAAATACTTAAACCGCCACAAATAGTTATTACTTCTCCCGTTATATATGCGCTCATATCGCTGGCTAAAAACATAGCGAGGTTGGCAACTTCATCAGCTTTGCCAAATCTGCCAAGCGGAATATCTTTTAAAAACGTTTCTGCGGCAGTTCCTTCTTTTAAATAATGCGTCATATCTGTTTCTATAAACCCCGGAGCAATTGCATTGCAGCGAATATTGCGGCTGCCTAATTCAAGTGCAATGGATTTTGTAAAGCCAATGATACCGGCTTTTGATGCAGCATAACTGCTCTGGCCTGCATTACCACGCATACCAATAATGGAGCTCATGTTAATGATACTTCCGCTTTTGGCTTTCATCATTGGGCGTATAACCTGCTTTGTAACGTTGTAAACACTTTTCAGATTTATGTTCATTACATCATCCCATTGTTCAGGTGAAAGACGCAGCAATAAATTATCTTTTGAAATACCGGCATTATTTACACATACATCAATCTTTCCAAATTCTTTCAACACATCATTTACTAAAGTTTCGCATTGCGCAAAATCAGAAGCATTGCTTTTATACGCTTTCGCATTTACACCAAATGCTTTTATTTCATCTTCCAAAGCTTTGGCTTTATCTGCACTCGAATCACTTACATAAGTAAACGCAACATGAGCACCATTCTCTGCTAATTTTTTTACGATGGCAGCGCCAATGCCACGTGCTGCGCCGGTAACAATACAAACTTTATCTTTTACCATTTGTTATCTGTTTATACAATTATAATTTGTTTATTTTTTGGTTTGTATTTTTTAAGTTTCCGCCTTACAACAATTGCAAATACAGGTAATATATATAAGCTTATTGCTACTGCAAGAAGATTGCCATTACTTATAATATATACTGCAATTATAATTATCATTATTGCAAGCAACATAATAAAACTATATTTTGCTTTCAGATAAAAATATTGCTTTTCTTCATCTTCTCCTGCAATAGCTAAAGCAGTATTTTTTTTAAGTATATAATATGTAAAAAGAAACTGTGCAAATATCACCAGTAATATATTGGATATGTAGATTATTACAGCTATAAAAAGAGAGCTGTTTACATTATCAATAAAAGCTGAAATAGAAAAAGGAAATGTAACTATAAAAAAAAGGAGCAATAAGTTGAAAAAAATTACTGTGTTATTATACTTTTTCAAAAAACGGCAGAGCGCTAAATGCCTCGCCCAACTTATGCCAATAAAAAAGAAGCTGATTGTAAAAGCAAAAAAATGAATAACTGTAGGTTTAAAAAACTTCCAGGTATTTATTCCTTTAAAATCTTCAGGCACTTCAGGAAATTTAATTTCAAGAATAAGTAAAGTGATGGCAATGGCAAAAACAGCATCACTGAAAAGTATCATCCTTTCCAGCTCAAATTCTTTGTGCAGAGATGCGTTTGGCGTTCCACTCATTAATATTGGTTTGAATAAATAGCGTTCCGCAATAAAAATAATTCTTCAATAAATTTTCGGTCATTACTTAATCTTGGTACTTTATGCTGGCCGCCTAATTTTCCTTTTTGCTTAAGCCATTTACTGAAAACCCCTTTTTTAAGTGAATGAACAACCGGCATGCGCAGTGCAATATTTTTATGCCGCTTTGCTTCATAATCGCTGTTCAAATTTTTTAGTGATGAATCAAGTTCATATATAAACTGATCCATATTATGCGGCTCTTTTTCAAATTCTATCAGCCATTCATGTGCGCCATTCTCCTGCTCACTAAAATACACGGGAGCAGCCGTATAATCATTTACAACAGCGCCTGTTTTTTCACTTGCCATTGCAATTGCCGCATCTGAATTTTCAACAATTATTTCTTCACCAAAGGCATTTATAAAATGCTTTAACCTGCCGGTAACTTTTATGCGAAATGGTTGTAAAGATGTAAACTGGATTGTATCGCCAACCAGGTATCTCCACAGGCCGCTGTTGGTTGAAATTACCGATGCATAATGTTTTCCGATTTCAACTTTATTCAGGCCAATGGTTTTCGGATCAGGTTTCCCATATTCGCTTATAGGCATAAACTCATAAAAAATTCCATGGTTTAAAAATAACAGCATGCCATCCGTGTCCGGTGTTTCCTGCGCTGCAAAAAAACCTTCACTGGCATTATACATTTCCATGAAATGAATATTATTTCCTAACAGCTTTTTAAAATTTTCTTTATAAGGAAGGAAGGATACGCCGCCGTGCATATACAATTCAAGATTGGGCCACACTTCCTGTATATTTTTTTTGCCTGTTATTTCAAGAATGCGTTTTAATAAAATCTGTGCCCATGTGGGAACGCCTGAAATAGAGGTTACGTTTTCAACAATGGTTGATTGCGCCAGTGTTTCAATTTTAGTTTCCCATTCATCCAGCAGCGCAATAGAAAGTTCAGGTGTACGTATCCAATGCCCCCACATAGGCATATTTTGCATAAGCACGGCACTAAGATCGCCAAAAAATATTTCTTCATTCAATTGGTTTACCTGGTGGCTGCCGCCAATAACCAACCCTTTGCCCGTGAGCAAATTGCTTTCAGGATTAAACTGGTAATATAATGTAAGCACGTCTTTGCCTGCCTGGTAATGGCAGTCTTCCAAACTTTCTTCTGTAACGGGGATAAATTTGCTCTTATCACTTGTAGTGCCGCTGCTTTTTGCAAACCAGTTTACCGGCGAATCCCACAATTGATTTTGTTCTCCATTCATTAATTTTTGTATCCATGGTTTTATATCTTCATACTCATGAATGGGCACATACTCTTTAAATTCTTTTATGGTAAACAGGTTTTTTAAATTGTACTTTCTTCCAAAGGCTGTATGCTGGCCATGCGTTACAAGATCCTGTAATATTTCGCGCTGTGCGGTAAAAGGGTTGTTCATCCAGTCTTCTATACTGGCATAGCGCAACCGTACAAGTTTAGATATGGTAGGCGAAAATAATTTCATATCAGCAAGGCAAATTAAAGAAATGCTTTCAAAAGCACACAGTATAACGCATTTCAGTTTTCAATATTAATTATCTTCATTCAAACTTGCTGGTATGCAGAAGATTATTTTAATGATTGCTTTTATTTATTGCTATAAAAATCTCTCCGCTCAAAATATAAATCCTGGTATTCTTACAAAAACCTGGAACGCAAACTGGATAGATGTGCCCGGTGCTAAACCGCATGATTATGGAGTATATCATTTCAGAAAAAATTTTATCCTGAATGAGCAGCCACAGCAATTTATCATTCATGTATCTGCAGATAATCGTTATAAGTTATTTGTAAATGGCGAAATGGTTGCGTTCGGGCCGGCAAAAGGAGATCTGTACCACTGGAACTTTGAAACAGTTGATATTGCACATTTTCTAAAAAAAGGAAAAAATATTGTAGCTGCTATAGTTTGGAATTTTGGTGAAGAAAAACCGGTTTGGCAAATTTCTTATCAAACAGCATTTATACTGCAGGGCAATACAAATGCTGAAGAAGTAATGAATACTGATGAAAGCTGGAAATGTATGCAGGATACAGCTTACAGCGCATTGCAACCGCAATTAATTTATACATATTACGCAGCAGGTGCAGGTGAAAAAATTAACATGAACAATTATCCGCAGAGCTGGATGGTTGTAAATTATAATGATTCGGGTTGGCAATATGCACATGAATTATTTGTTGGTGTTCCAAAAAATGTAAATCATTGGAGCACCGGCTGGATGCTGGTTCCAAGATCAATACCGATGATGGAATTAACGCAACAGCGTTTGCAAAAAATAAGATTACAACAAAACATAAATGTTAATGAAAATTTTTTGCAGGGCAATCATTCAATAAACATTCCTGCGCACACGACTGTGCATTTTTTGTTTGATCAATCTTTTCTTACAACAGCATTTCCTGTTTTAAATTTTAGTAAAGGAAAAAATGCAGATATAAGTTTAACTTATGCGGAGGCTTTGTATATAAATGAAGCAGACAGTGTTGATTGGCGCATGCAACATCAAAAAGGCAATCGCAATGAAATTGAAAACAAACACATTAATGGTGCAAAGGATGAAATTATTTCTAATGGCAGTAATGCGCAAAGCTTTACTGCGCTTGGTTTTCGCACGTACCGCTATGTTGCTTTAGATATTACAACACAGGATGAAGACCTAATAATTGATGATTTTTATGGAATGTATACAGGTTATCCTTTCAAACTCAATTCAATTTTTACAAGCAGCGATACATCGCTTAATAAAATTATAGAAGTTGGCTGGCGCACTGCAAGATTAGATGCGCAGGAAACGTATACTGATTGCCCTTACTATGAGCAACTGCAATATATTGGTGATACACGCATACAGGCAATGGTAAGTTTATATAATTCAGGTGATGACCGGCTAATGCGTAATGCAATTACGCAAATAGCAAATTCAACATTGGCAGAAGGAGTTACAGAAAGCCGTTTCCCCCATAATATTCACCAGGAAATTCCAACGTTTTCTTTAATATGGATAAGCATGTTGCATGATTATTATATATATCATGGGGATAGCGCTTTTATAAAAGATCAATTAAGAATTGAGAGACAAGTGCTTTCGTTTTTTAATAAATTTCAGAATACAGACGGCAGTTTACACAATGTACCTTATTGGAATTTTACTGACTGGGTTGAAGCGCCAGGCTGGGATGGTGGCGTTGCGCCAATAGACAGCAACGGCAATTCTGCTTTAATGGATTTACAATTATTAATGGCATACGAAGCAGCGGAAGATCTTGAAAAAAATATTGGAATAAATGTTTATGCAAGTGAATACACCGCGCAAATAAATCAGCTTAAAAAATCTATTATTAAAAATTATTGGAATAATGAAAAGAAATTGTTTAGTGATACAAAAGAAAAAAAATATTATTCGCAACATGCAAATGCATTGGCAATTCTAACCGACGTTACTAATGGGGAGCGTGCACACAATCTTGGAAAAAAATTATTGAACGACACTTCGCTTACAAATGCATCGGTTTATTTCAGGTATTATTTATTCCAGGCTTTAAATAAAGCAGGTTTTGGGAATGGTTATTTAAACTGGCTTGGCATCTGGAAACAAAATCTTGCAATGGGTTTAACAACCTGGGCAGAGATTGATGATATAAACAACGCCCGTTCCGATTGTCATGCCTGGGGCTGCAGCCCTAATATTGAATTGTATAGAATTGTTTTGGGAATTGACAGCGATGCGCCAGGGTTCAGCAAAGTAAAAATTGAACCGAACTTAGGCGCACTTACCAATGCATCAGGAAGCATTCCTCATCCTAACGGCAATATAAAAACTTCATATATTTTACAAAACGGTAAATGGAATATTGATATAACACTTCCATCAAAAATTACAGGAAGACTTATATGGAAAGGAAAGGAATATGTTTTGAAGGATGGTGAGAATAAGTTTGTATTTTAATATTAAAAAATTACACGTACAAAATATTATTTTTGCACGTAGAATATTATCTTTGGAAAAAACAACAGGTTATGGATGCAAAAATCACTTTAAGCTTTAACGAGTCAATTGCAGCCAAAGCCAAGCGATATGCAGAAAAAAACAATGTAAGCTTAAGCAGGCTGGTAGAATTTCTTTTAGATAAAGTAACATCTTCGGGCTATACTTCTTTTGAAGAATTTCCTGTTTCAGATTGGGTGAGCCAGGTTGCAGAAGGCCAGGCTGTTTATCAAACCAAACAACGCTCAAGAAAATCTTTAAAGAAAGAATATTACACTTCAAAAAGATGAAAGTTTTTGTTGATGCAAATATTCTTGTTTCTGTTTTAAATAAAGAGTACCCGTTGTTTACACACAGTGCAAGAATTTTAAGTCTCGCCGATAATAAAAACTTTGAAATCTATACTTCACCAATTTGCCTCGCCATTGCTTTTTATTTTGCTGAAAAAAAGCATAAAACAAAAAGTGCAAGAGAAAAAATCGCTTTACTGTGCAGGCATATTTTAATTGCGCCTGCAACTAATAATGTTGTTCAGCAAACAATAGCAAACAAAAAGATTTATGATTTTGAGGATGGGCTTGAATATTATTCAGCAACAGAAAGCAAATGCACATTTATAGTTACTGAAGACACTGAGGATTTTTATTTTTCTGAAATTCCCGTTTTAAATGCAAGAGATTTTTTTGAAAAATATGTTGCGAAAAAAATTTGACTCTGTATTTAATTTACCAATTTCCCATTTGTTCTTTTACAATTCGTTCAGGATCGTCTGGCTTTTTAATTTCCCAATCAGGATCATATTTTACAAACCAGCTTAACCATAAAGTTCGCGAAAAGCGCATGAGTGGCGGCTGTAAAACAATAAGCAAAAAAGTATTAACACCAAGCCACCAGAAAACACGGTTATCGTTTATCGAAACACCAATTAAAACCCACCATAAAACAAAAGTTACGCCTGATAAAAGCATGGTAATTCCATAGCTTACATAACCAGTTCCATAATAAAAGCCAACTTCCAAGTCTGTTACCTGGCCGCATAAAGTACAATGCTCATGCATTTTCATGTAATTGCCGCCTTTGAGCGCGTAAGCATTTTTTGATTGAAAAATATCACCACGCCTGCATCGCGGGCAACGATTGGTAAGTACACTAAAAAAATAAGAAGGTTTATCAACAGCCACGATGTACAAAATTTATTGCAAGGTAAATTCTTTTAAAGCTTGAAAGCATGTAAAACCTTTTCCATTTTCATGCTACGGCTTCCTTTTATTAAAAAATATGTTTGTTCAAAATTGTGCCGGGCAATATAATCAGATGCAGCTTCTGCCGTTTCGAAATATATAAATGGTGCATAGGTGTTTTTAAAATCTCCGCCAACAAGAATAACATTTTTAAAATTATATTGCTCAATAAGTTTTATCAGGTTTTCATGCTCCTGGATACTTTCATTACCTAATTCCATCATGCCGCCAAGAATTAAAACTTTATTATCTGCATTAATATGTGCAAAGTTTTCAATCGCAACCTTCATGCTTGATGGATTGGCATTGTATGCATCTAAAATAATTTTGTTTGAACCCGTTTCCAGTAACTGCGACCGGCTGTTTGAAGGAATATAATTTTCAATTGAAGATTTTATTTTTTCATCCGGCACTTTAAAATATTTACCCATTGTAATAGCACATAAAATATTTGGCAGGTTATAATCACCAACAAGATTTGTTTTAATTGTATTAAATGATGCGCCTTTTGTAATGTTAACTTCTAAAAAAGGTTCTGAGGCCTTAATATTTCCAACAACTTCACCTTTGTTTGTTCCATACCAAAAAATTTCTTTAATGCCTCCGCTCATTTCATGTAAATATTCATAGTCATCAAAAACAAAAGCAACACCGTTATTGCTGCGCAAAAAATCATATAATTCTCCTTTGCCTTTTTTAACGCCTTCAATTCCGCCAAAACCCTCAAGATGCGCTTTGCCAACATTGGAAATTATACCATGTGTTGGCTGCGCAATACTGCAATATGCTGCAATTTCTTTTTGATGATTGGCGCCCATTTCAATAACCGCCATTTCTGCATCTTGTTTAATCTTTAAAATGGTAAGCGGTACTCCAATATGATTATTGAGGTTACCTTCTGTTGTGTATGTTTTGTAAGTTGATGAAAGTACAGCATGAATTAATTCTTTTGTAGTGGTTTTTCCATTACTACCTGTAATTGCGATAAAAGGAATTTCGTATGGACGGGACAAGTTATTGAATTGTTCACGATGAAATTTTGCAAGTTGTTGCAACGTTTCAAGCACATTCTCAACCTTAATTAATTTATCATTTGCTGCCTTAATATCTTCATCAATCATAGCATAAGCAGCACCGAGTTCTAAAGCTTGCAGAGCAAATTGATTACCATTGAAATTCTCACCTTTTAAAGCAAAATATATATCGCCGTGTTTAAGTTTTCTTGTATCTGTTTGCACCGATGGATACTGCAAATAGATTTTATATAATTCAGGAATTGTCAATTAAAATCGTTTGCTGCAAGATATAACGCGAATCGCCAATCATCAAACAACTTAAAATCTAAAACCTGGAACTTAAAACTTCTTCAACCTACCTTCGCAATATGTTGTTTGCAGATGTAATTGGCCAGCAAAATACAAAACACCATTTACTGGAAATGGTTGCGCAAAACCGTTTAAGTCATGCCCTGCTTTTTTTGGGTAAAGAAGGCAGTGGGGCCTTGCCGCTGGCGTTGGCATTTGCTCAATACATAAGCCTGCTCCCGTCATCAGCCAAACAAAATGCAGGGCCCTCTTTATTTGGCGAACCTGCTGAAGAAATAAAACCGGTATTTCCAAAAACGGCTGATGAAGCCGATGTATTTATGCAAAAAAAGGATGCATTTTCAAAAGCGAATAATTATATACACCCTGACATTCACTTTTCTTATCCTGTTATTTCAAAAAAACCAGGGGATAAACCTGTTAGTACAGATTATGCTGAAGAATGGCGTGAATTTATTCAGCAATTTGCTTACGGCAATGTTTATGACTGGCTGCAGTTCATCGGCGCTGAAAACAAACAGGGAAATATTACGGCAGAAGAATGCAACGACATTATTCATAAACTTAATTTGAAAAGCTTTGAAAGCCCTTATAAAATTTTAGTAATGTGGATGCCGGAATATCTTGGCAAAGAAGGAAATAAATTATTAAAGCTTATTGAAGAACCTCCCGCCAATACCTTATTTATATTGGTTGCAGAAAATGAAGATTTAATTCTGCCCACTATTTTAAGCAGATGCCAGTTAATAAAATTGAATACGCTTGAAACGAACGATATTACCAATGCTTTAATAAAACGCGGAAATACAGAACCTGGTAAAGCACAACAAACCGCGGCCATCTCCCAGGGCAATTACCGCGAAGCATTGCAGTTATTGCAAAATGCGTCTGAAGATTGGCAATCACTTTTACGCGAATGGCTGAACGCCGCTTTAAAAAACGGCCCGGCGGCCCAGGTAAAATGGATTGAAGAAGTAAACAAGCTCGGTCGTGAAAAACAAAAGCAGTTTTTATTATACTTTATTCATTTATTGCAGCAAAGCATTCGTATTCGCTTTGCAGGCAACAACCCGGTTTCCATTGCTGAAAACGAAAAAGATTTCGCGGAACGCCTGAATAAAATTGCTTCCATAAATCATCAGCAGGCAATTATTGCAGAGCTTAATAAAGCAATCTATTACATTGAGCGCAACGCTAATGCTAAAATGCTATTTCATGCACTCACCATCAAATTATATCATATCATTAAGAACAATGCCTTAATTTTGACCGATTAACGCTGTACATAATTTTAATATTTGCAGCATGTGAAGAAAGAATTTTTTGAGGTCGGCTTTGGAACTAAGGGCATCGTCCCTTGCGTCGCACACTTGTACTGAAGAAAATATTTCAGCTTGTGTGTTTAATTGCAAAGAGCTTTTTAAAATACAAACGTTACTAACATTTGAAAACGTTATTTGAATATAATCACTTAAGCTCAGCAGCGTTCATATCGCTCCAGTGTTGCGACGCAACGGCAGTTTAATGCCTGTACTAAAGTTGGTCACCAAATAATTCTTCTTATTTTTTACTCACTTTAATTTTTTGCGATGGGCTGTGGAAGTTGCGGAACGGGAACACCTAACGGATGTAAAAGCAATGGCAGTTGCAATACGGGCAGTTGCAACCGTATGAACGTGCATGACTGGCTTTGGAACCTGCCAATAAGTGATGCGGAAAGTGCCTGTAAAATTGTGGAAGTAAGTTTTAACCAGGGAAGCCGGAAAGATTATTACCGCAATGCCTCACTGCAATATCTGGAGAAAGGCGATATGGTTACGCTGGAAGGTGTGAACGGTTTTGATGTAGGTGAAGTAAGCCTTACCGGCGAACTGGTGCGGCTGCAATTAAAGAAGAAAAATATCAGCGAGTTTGCAGTTGATATGAAGAAGATCTTACGGCTGAGCAACGAAAAAGATCTTGAATTGTTTGAAAGAAATAAAGCCCGCGAAAAAGAAGCGTTGATGAAAAGCCGCATCCTTGCCAAAAATTTAAACCTGGGTATGAAATTGATTGAAGTGGAAATTCAGGCAGACGGCAAGAAAGGCACTTTTTTTTATACCGCAGATGACCGTGTTGATTTCCGTGAATTGATCAGGCAATATGCTGCTGAATTCAAGCTTAAAATTGAAATGCGGCAGGTTGGCATTCGCCAGGGTGCTGCAAAAGTTGGTGGCATTGGCAGTTGCGGAAGAGAATTATGTTGCAGTACCTGGCTTACAGATTTTAAAAGTGTAACCACAACAGCGGCGCGCTATCAAAATCTTTCTATTAATCAAACCAAATTAAGCGGCCAATGCGGAAGATTAAAATGTTGTTTGAATTATGAGCTGGACACATATCTTGATGCGTTGCAATATTTTCCTGATAATGCAGATACGCTGGAGACATCAAAAGGTGTAGCAATCTTAATTAAGAAAGACATTTTTAAAAATTTGATGTGGTACATATTACAGGGTGGTGCAAAACATTACCCTTTAACTATACGCCGCGTAAAAGAAATAAAACAATTAAATGCAAAAGGTGTAAAACCTGATGACCTGCAACCTGTGGAACTTACTACTTCAAAAGAAACTGAACATAGCTTTGTTGATGTGGTTGGCCATTTAACTTTAGGCAATCTTGAAAAAACAACACAACGTAACAGGGAAAAACAAAAGCAGCAAAGAGGTAATAATCCAAATCAACAGCAACATTCAAATCAAAACAGGCCCAGGCAACAGCCACCGCAACAAAGACCAAATCAAAACAGGCCGCCGCAAAATAATAACCGGAATAAACCGCCACAGAAAGAAACGTGATTATTCATTTCTGTTCTTAACCAAACTATATTTTACTAAGCCATTTTTTATAAGACTTCAATTCTGTGCACAATTTCTGTGAACTTTTCAATTGGGTTTGTAAAAACGCAAAATTAATTGCGGAAGGATTGGATTAAAAGGTAAACCCTGTTTTAAGTTCTGTCTAACAGTAATCCATAAAACACAACGTATTTTTGCAGCCCATGGGTAATAAAGCATCGCATAAATATGAGGCAGTAATTGGTTTGGAGGTGCATGCACGGTTATCAACCAAAAGCAAATTATTCAGCAGTGATGCGAATGCCTACGGAGCCGCACCTAATGAAAATGTTAGCGTAATTACCCTGGCGCATCCCGGCACATTACCAAAAACAAATAAGAAGGCAATTGAATATGCAGTAATGATGGGCATCGCCTGCAACTGTACCATTAACCGAAAAAATTATTTTGCACGCAAACATTATTTCTATCCCGATTTGCCGAAAGGTTTTCAAACTTCACAACACACAGTTCCAATTTGCGGTAATGGTTTTGTTACAATAAAAACCGCAGCAGGTAAAAGAAATATACAACTGCATCATATACATCTTGAAGAAGATGCGGGAAAGAGTATTCATGATATTGATGAAAATTACAGTTACATTGATTATAACCGCGCAGGAACGCCATTGATTGAAATTGTTACAGAGCCTTGTATGCATTCTGCTGAAGAAGCAGGGCTGTTTGTAACTGAATTAAGAAAATTGGTTCGATGGATAAATGTATGCGATGGCAATATGGAAGAAGGCAGTTTACGTTGTGATGCAAATATTTCCATACGGCTTAAGGGCGAAACAAAGCTGGGAACTAAGGTTGAAGTGAAAAATCTTAATTCGATACGCAATGTGAGAAAGGCAATTGAATTTGAGATTGAACGCATGATTGACCTGCTTGAAAAAGAAGAAAAGATATTTCAGCAAACCAGAAGTTTTGATGCAACAAATGATACAACATTTGCCATCCGTGAAAAAGAAGAAGCTAATGATTATCGTTATTTTCCTGAACCCGATCTGCCACCTTTGAATTTGAGCGATGATTATCTCATCAATATAAAAAATAATTTGCCTGCATTACCGCAACAGTTGTACAAAAAATATCAATTAGAATTTGATTTAACTGAATATGATGCTGCGCAATTAACAAGTGAAAAAGAAATTGCAGATTATTTTGAAAAAGTAATTCAATATACAAAGAATTATAAAGCTATTGCCAACTGGATAAATGGCCCGGTAAAACAATTAATGAACGATGAGCAATTTTCTTTAGAATATATTCCTGCAGACAAGCTTGCAGCAATTGCTGAAATTGTTGAAAAAGGTGAAGTAAGTTTTTCGAATGCATCATCAAAATTATTACCTGCAGTTATAGCGGACATTAATGAAAGTGTTTATGATATTGTACAGCGGCTTCATCTTACTCAAACAAAAAATACAGATGAACTAAAAGAATGGGTAACTGTTGTATTAAATAAAATGCCTGATAAAGTTTTAGAATATAAAAAGGGCAAAAAAGGTTTGATGGGTTTGTTTGTAGGCGAAGTAAAAAAATTAAGCAAAGGAAAAGCAGACCCGAAAATTGTAACCAGTTTATTTGAACAGGAATTAAATTAATGAATCAATATTTATAAAATGAAATGAGCCATAAAAATTTTCGGGTAATTTATAAAAACTGCGATGAAAATTTTTGTAGCGAATTCTATATGGCAAATAAAAAGATAAAAATATACACATGAAAAACACATTGTACATCGTTTTTGCATTTGTACTTTTTACAGCATGCAAAAATGAAAACGGAAGTTTTACCGTAAGCGGAAAAATAACAAAGCCGCCTTCAGATTCTGTTTATCTTAAACAGCTTTCCTATTCTTCGCCTGATGCAAAAAATATTGATTCTGCTAAAATTAATTCAGATGGCAGTTATACTTTGAAGGGAACTTCAGCACAACAGGATTTATTTGTTGTGGCTTTTAAAAACAACCCTGCAGTTATTTTAGTAAATGATGCAAAAAAGATTAAACTTGATTTTGATCCTACCGGGTTTTATTATCCTGAAATAAGCGGGTCTGATGCAACAAAAGAGTTATATACATTCATCCGCAATTACCGGCAATTGGATTCTATGCTTTCGCTAACTTATTTTCAACTTGACTCAACCGGAAAACAAAGCACGCCCGATACTTTACTTGAAAAAAATCTTCAGCTACAGTACACAAAGCAATTAAACGATCTTGATGATGTAATAAGCAACTTTATCAACAGATCAAAAAATCCGGCCGCTATATGTTTTGTTATTGACAGAGCAAAGGGCGCTATTGCCCCGCAGGAATTATCTTCTTTGGTTCAAAATGCCGCTAAGCGCTTTCCACAACACACCGGCATTGCTTCTTTTAAAACTTCGTTTACACAACAGCCGGCTGCTGCTGCAAATGAAAGTTATGCGTTGCTTAACCAGCAGGCGCCTGATCTAACTATGCCTGGATCTAATGGGCAAAACATCAGCATCAGTAATTTTAAAGGAAAGTATTTACTGGTTGATTTTTGGGCAAGCTGGTGCAACCCGTGCAGGCAGGAAAATCCAAATGTTGTGGCTGCATACAATAAATTTAAAAATAAAAATTTTGCCATACTTGGTGTTTCGCTTGACGATGATAAATCTGCCTGGCTTAAAGCCATACAGGATGATCATCTTGCATGGACGCACATGAGCGATCTTCAATCTCCGAGTGCTGCAGTAACAGCCTACCATTTTGATGGGATTCCTTTTAATGTATTAATTGATCCTTCGGGAAAAATAATTGCTTCAGGTTTACGTGGCGAAGCACTGGAACAAAAATTAAGCGAAGTGCTTCAGTAATAACCATTGTTATTATCATGGGTTTACTTAAAAAATATTTTGCAGGAATAAAACTTACCAGTTACTTTGCAACTCAAAGTGCTTTTTTATGAATGAATCAGAAAAGCTTTCCAGCGAGCTTCACGATATAAAACAAATAATGGAACGCAGCAGCCGATTTATAAGCCTGAGTGGTTTAAGCGGCATTTCTGCAGGTATATGTGCACTCATCGGGGCCTGGTTTAGCAATGAAACGATTAAGGATTATGATTTGTCAGCAGTTAATTTAAGGCGTTCACTTCATGGCGCTGATACAATTGCACAAGCATATTTTTTGTACAGTCGGTTATTTAATATTGCAATTATCACGTTCATTACAGCTTTAATCTCTTCCTTCATTTTCACATACCGGCGCAGTAAAAAAACCAATACACCAATTTGGGGAACAACAGCACGAAGACTTCTTATTAATGTAACTGTACCAATGGTTGCCGGCGGAATTTTTTTATTGGCATTAATTAATAACGGCATCATAGGTTTTGTTGCGCCAGGCTGTTTACTATTTTACGGTTTAGGTGTTTTAAATGCCAGTAAATATACATTACCTGAAACGCGGTATCTTGGTTATGGCGAAATTTTACTTGGATTAATAAACCTATTTTTTATAGGAGACGGTTTATATTTCTGGGCTGCAGGTTTTGGAATACTGCATATATTGTATGGTGTATTTATGTGGTGGAAATATGAAATGAACTGAAGAAGCAAGTAATGAAAAATCCGATAGAAAATCTGAATAAAACATTTGACAGCCGCATACGTTTGGGAATAATGAGTGCGCTTATGGTAAATGCATCCATAAATTTTAATGATTTGAAAGAGTTAATAAATGTAACAGATGGAAATCTCGCCAGCCATATAAAAGCGCTGGAAGAAAACGGGTATATAAAAGTTCAGAAAGGTTTTATTGGCAGAAAAACAAATACTCTTTATTCAGCAACAAAGACAGGAGAAAAAGCTTTCCGCACGCATCTTGATGCATTGGAAAAGATAATAAAGAATATGAACTGAATATTTTTTTATCAATAAACTTTGGATTTCAAAGCACTTTTAATATAAGCAAAAATAACTTTACTTACCGAAACCGCAGCAGTTTACAAATTATAAAACCAATCGTTATGAAATATGCATCATTCATCTCACATATTGCAGCAGCAATAATTATTACTGCAATTATATTATTGGTTTATGCGTCAGTACAACAGGCACATCGTTCTTCTGCAAATGACACGCAATTGCAAATTGCAAGAGATGTAAGCAACGCTTTAAGCAAAGGCAAATCCATAAACCGGTTAATTATTCCTGATACAATTGATATTGCGCAAAGCCTTGCTGTTTTTACAGAATTATTTGATAAGAGTGGCAAACCGGTTCAATCAACAGGCTTTCTTAACGGGCAATTACCTCAGCTACCACAGGGGATTTTCGATTTTACAAATAATAATAACGAAGACGTACTAACCTGGCAGCCACAAAGCAATGTGAGAATGGCTTTAGTGTGTGAAAAAGTAGATGCTGCGGGCGTAGGCTTTGTTGCGGTTGGCAGATCATTAAAAGAAACAGAAGAAAGAGAAGGTAACCTTGTAAAAATGATTGCGATTACATGGGTTGCGTGTATGGCTGTTTTGCTAATTCATTTTTTGCTGCTCTTATATTTTAAAAGAAGCGAGAAATAACAAAGACAAGTTTGAAGAATAAAAATTATATCATGCTTACAAATAATTCTGCTTCTGTTTACAGGCAGTCGCTTAATAAAACTTTTATAAATGCGCTTAATGGCATTCAGTATTTTTTTAAAACAGAACGTAACGGAAAAATACAGGCGGCTATTTCAACATTTGTTTTATTAGCGGGATTTTATCTAAAACTTTCTGCGCTTGAATGGATACTTGTATTGCTTTGTATCGGCGCTGTACTTGCTCTTGAAATGCTGAATAGTGCGCTTGAACAT
>JABDGW010000024.1 GCA_013285855.1 Bacteroidota bacterium | reverse complement strand
TTGTCTCAATCTTATAAAATAATGTTTTATTCTGCATGAAATTTCGTTTAAGTTTTTGCCTGCTGCTTGTTTTTTTTGCTTGTAATACCAAGGAGCCTGAAAATACAGGTGTTGAAGATAGCAGTAATCCACCACCGCCTTTAATTAATTATTCTATTGTAAAAGTTTATCCACACGATACTTCATCTTACACAGAAGGCTTGGAATGGGTGAATAACAGTTTGTATGAAAGCGGCGGTAATTATGGTTCGAGTAAATTAGTGCAGAAAGATCTTAATGGTAAAATTGAAAAATCAATAAGCCTTACAAAACAATATTTTGGCGAAGGCATTACTATATTAAATAATAAAATTTACCAGCTTACATGGAATGAACACAAAGTGTTTGTGTATGATGCATTAACATTTAAAAAAGTAAATGAATTAAGCTGGCCGTATGAAGGCTGGGGAATGACAAACAATGGGAAAGATTTAATTATCAGCACAGGAAGCAGTAATCTTTATTTTGTTGATCCGGAAAATTTTAAAATCCTGAACCAAATAAGCGTTGCTGATAATTATGGCCCGGTAAGTTTAGTGAATGAGCTGGAGTATGTAAACGGATTAATTTATGCGAATGTTTATGAAACCAATAATATTTTAAAAATTGATCCGCAAACCGGCAATGTAATTGGTAAGATAGATTTTAGCGGGTTATTGCAAAAAAGCGGCATGAATTATAACGTACAAAATTACCCCGGAAGCAATGGCAATGTGCTGAATGGAATTGCTTACGATTCAACAAAAAAAGTTTTTTATGTTACCGGTAAAATGTGGCCTGCTTTATTTGAAGTAAAAATTAACAGCTAAGCTTTAGCTTCTCATTAGCTGTAATAGTATATGCTAAAAATCATTATCAGCTTTGGATTATCTGTATTGCTTAT
Organism: Bacteroidota bacterium; assembly: GCA_013285855.1. Classification (GTDB taxonomy): domain Bacteria; phylum Bacteroidota; class Bacteroidia; order Chitinophagales; family Chitinophagaceae; genus Parafilimonas. The sequence goes on along the minus strand of JABDGW010000024.1, from coordinate 38,549 downwards.
AATTGTGCTCACATCATGCAGCCATTTTTTAAAACCATCTAAAACAGCAAAAAAACCAAACGGCAATAATACTGTAACTGTAAATAATTTTTCATACGATACCAGTAATGTTTTTAAAGGTAGCGTTGTAAAAAATGTTGTTTATAACAACGCCGCAAATTATAAAGGTGCAGAGCAGCAGCTTCTTTTTGATGTATATAAACCTGCTAATGCAAATGAAAAAAAATTTCCTGCGGTTATTCTTATTCATGGCGGAAGTTTTACCGGCGGCGATAAAAATAATTTAGCATCAACCTGTTCTAAACTTGCAAACAATGGCTACGTTGCTGTTTCTGTTAATTACAGGTTAGGGTGGGGGTTTATATCGCGTACAGCTACAACATGTGATGATACAAATCATCTGAAACAGGCGATGTATCGCGCTGCACAGGACGTACATACTGCATTGCGCTATATAGCAAAACATGCAGATGAATATAATATTGATAAGAACTGGATTTTTATTGGCGGCCAAAGTGCCGGTGCCATAACTGTATTGCTAACAGCTTATTTAAAAGATAAAGATATAGCTGCATTTTTTCCGGATGATTACATACAAAAATTTGGTCCGCCTGATGAAGATGATACTAATGCTTCTTTTAATTTAAAAGGCATTATAAGTATGTGGGGCGCTTTTGTAAATCCGGAATTAATAACAAGTGAGACAGCCTTACCAACCATATTTTTCCAGGGCGAAAAAGATAAAGCTGTTCCATTTTATTCAAAGCCATTTGTGCCTTGTGATAATTCAACTATTCTATATGGCACGTCACCTTTATATAACCGCTTAAAAGTTTTAGGAGAAACTGTAATTGCGCATGTTGATCCGGAAGGAGGCCACGGTGTTTTTGAAGAAAACTTCCGCGTAGAAAATATTCTTTGTTTTTTGAATAATGTAAGGCAGGGAATTAAAAAGCAGGTTTACCTAACCGGCATTCAATACAGTTGCGATAAATATTAGGCGTATTGTTCTGAAGGGATTTTAAATTTCTCCAATATCTCCGAAGCAAGTTTCATAGCTCTGCCAATTGCCTGGTCCATATCATAATAACGGTATTCGCCTAATCTTCCGCAGATTAATATATTATCCAAACTTTCAGCATCTGCTTTGTATTGCTCATACAGATGCTTGTTTATTTTATCAGGAAATGGATATTCGTATTGGTTGGAATGTTCAGGTGTGAATGGCGTTTCGTGTGTAAGTAGGGTTCCTTTCACCTTATCTTTTTCATCAGGAAGCATAAGGTGCTTCCATTCAATGGTTCTAATGCGAGGTTCTTTTGCATCTGGATAATTTACCTGAATAGATGGCTGGTATTGATCAGTATTTTCAAGATGTTCTATATAACGTTTTTGCCCGCGGTATTTTAGCCTTCCATATTTATATTCAAAGAACTCATCTATTGGCCCGGTAAAGATCAACATCTTATTTGCAACAATATTTTCTTTATGCTGCAGGTAATCAAACTCTAGTTTTATAGGAATATCATCAATCATATTCTTTACCATTTCTGTATAACCGTTGCGCGGTAAAGCATTCCATTTATGGTTCGGCGTAAGACTGTTTACATTAGATTTATTAATAGTGATTCTTACAGCAAGTTCTTTATCAAGATCAGTTGCTTTTACACCCCATTGTTTTTCTGTATATCCTTTTATAAATAATTCGTATAACTCCCAGGGCATTTTTGTAAGGCATGCTTCTTCAAAATTGGAAGGTTCGTCTTTAAAAGCTTCCCAATTCTTTCCCGCAATTTTTTCAATATAATCCTGGTTTACGGGCCAGTTAAAATACTCGTCGTTTACCTGTGAAAGAAGATTTGCAGACCAATTGTAAAACTCAGTGAAGCGGTTAAGAAAATTCCAGATTTTTTCAGAGCCACAGCGAAAATAATGCGGGCCGTATTTATGAATCATTGCACCAGACTCATGCCTGTAATCATACGCATTGCCGGCCAAATGATCTTTCCGGTCTACAATAATTACTTCCTGCTCATGATCAGTTAAAATTCTGGCAATTGTAGTACCTGTTAGCCCGGCGCCAACAATAACAAAATCTTTTTTAATCATTAATTTATTTTTTTATTATTCGCTGTAGCAGTCGCGAGAATAAGTAAAAAAATCAATATGCTCCTTTGCCAGACAATACAACAAGAGGAGTTTCTGCAAGAATTTTTATATCAAAAAACAAGCTGTATTTCTCTATATATTCAATATCATGTTGTATCATAAATTCAGCGCTGGTATTACGCTCCCTGGCTTTTATTTGCCATAAACCTGTAATGCCGGGGCGTACAAGACTGCGTATTTCTTTAAATTCAGGAAAAGGGCTAAGCATGAAAGGTACCAGCGGTCTTGGTCCTACAATACTCATATCGCCATATAATACATTAAAAAGTTGCGGCAGTTCGTCAATGCTTGTTCTGCGAATAAATTTTCCAATCAGGGTTATGCGTGTATCATTTTTTTCTTTGTGCAAAATACCTTTTTCAGCATGCTCAATATAGCGTTTGTGGTCAGGCTGTTTTCTTGAATTGTCAATAACCATTGAACGGAATTTATGGCACTTAAAATGTTTACCCTTTAGACCAACACGTTCATTGCTGTATAAGACAGGCCCTCTTGAAGTTAGTTTTATTATTAAAGCTATCGTAATTAATATAGGCAAAAACAATAGGATAAGTGTAGTGGCAACAATTATATCAAAACTGCGCTTTAAAAACAACTGAAATTTTTTGTTACTTAGTGATTGTTCAAGCTGTTCATATCTTTCCGGAACCTGTGTAGATAAATGTATGTGCAATATTTTTTCATTCTTTACGGTTTGACCATTCAGTTTTATTTCCATAGTTAGTGAGGCTTTACCAGTACAAAACAAAGATATAGAAAACAGTTAAATGTCTTTAACGAATTTTTAATAACCGATTAATTAATAACCAGCTATATAAAAGCATTCCAAAATGAATTATTTTTCCAATAATTACCTTCCTGTGTTTTCCTATAATATTTGTAGAATTATTACTAACATTGTTGCCCTAAACAACTGCGCAGGAAATGCTATTTAATTCTTTAGAGTTTGTTGGCTTCTTTCTTATTGTCACATCCCTTTTCTTTATTCTTCCGCACAAATACAGGTGGTTATTATTGCTCTTAAGCAGTTGCTATTTTTACATGGCTTTTATTCCAATTTATATATTGGTTTTAGCTTTTACTATTGTTGTAGATTATTTTGCGGGAATACTTATTGAAAAATCGGCCGGCGCAAAAAGAAAGTGGTTTCTGCGTATGAGCATTGTTGCCAATATTAGCATACTCAGTTTTTTTAAATACTTTAATTTCTTTAATGACAATATTAGCTTCCTGCTTAAACTGTTTCATTTTACAAACCCGGTTTCTAATTTAAGTGGGTTTGCATTACCTATCGGGTTATCGTTTCATACTTTTCAGGCAATGAGTTATACGATAGAAGTTTATCACGGCAATCAAAAAGCAGAAAGAAAATTTGGTATTTATGCATTGTATGTAATGTTCTACCCTCAATTGGTGGCAGGCCCTATTGAACGCCCTCAAAATATGATACACCAGTTTTATGAACCTAAAAAATTTGAATACAACCGTGTAGTTGCAGGCTTAAAAATAATCTTATGGGGGTTTTTTAAAAAGCTTGTAATAGCTGACAGGCTAAGCATATATGTAAATGCAGTGTTCAATAATCCATCCCATCATAGCGGCAAAACCTTTTTTATTGCAACGTTTTTCTTTTGGCTTCAGATATATTGCGATTTTTCCGGTTATTCAGACATCGCTATTGGAACTGCAAAAGTGATGGGCTATAATCTTATGGAAAATTTCCACAGGCCTATGTTTGGTGGAAGTATAACAAACTTCTGGAACCGATGGCATCTTTCATTATACTCGTGGTTCAGAGATTATGTATTTACACCTTTAGCAAAAACTGCCCGCCGCAACAGAACAAAATTATTAGCATATGTAGTAATAGTTTTTCTTTTAAGCGGTTTATGGCATGGCGCTAACTGGACTTATGTTATGTGGGGAGGGTTTACCGGGTTAAGTATAGTAGCAGAAAGAATTTACAGAGATAAGGTAAAACCGCAAAAATACATTTCCAGGTTATGGATGAAAATATTAGGCACTATAATTACTTTTTTTATCACTGGTACAGCAGGTATGTTTTTCAGAGCTAACTCAGTTAAAGATATATTTCATATAAGCAAGTCAATTATTACAATGAAGCCCGGCGCACTTTTTAAGGGTAGTCCGCCTATAAATTTTTACTACTACCTGTTAGTAGCCCTTACCTTGCTTTCTGTAGAATTTTGCCAGGAGTATTTACCACAGGTTAAATTATTAAACAGCAAACATTTAGTCCTTAGGTATACCGGATACGTTTTAATATTGATGATAATACTGATGATTGGTGTTTTTAATGGAAGCCAGTTCATCTACTTTCAATTTTAAGATTAAAAGAATTAATGACTAAAGAAGAAACGAAGCAAGTTGGGCGGCTATTTAAAAAACTTTTTATACTGCTGGTATTATTATTTGTTTTTGACAGGATTATTGGAACTTTTTTAGAAAACGCTTACAAAACTGCACCGCAGGGCGATATAAAAACATTTACACACAGTATTACAAATCCTTCAGAAGATATATTTATTTATGGAAGTTCAAGAGCCGTTCATGCCTATGATCCTGCTATATTTACTGATAGTCTTGGCCTTTCATGTTTTAACTGCGGAAGAGAGAATTCAAATATTTTATACCACACTGCTATTTTAAAAGAAATGCTTAAAAAGCATACACCTGAAATTGTGGTGCTTGATATTTCTGCAAAAGAACTTACATGGCGTGCTGCAGAAAACAGCAAGCTCGTGCTTGCTTCTATGATATTACCTTATGTACGTAATGATACATCTTTTAAAAATATAGCAGAACATCTTTTTCCTGATGAATTAAGAAAAGCAGAAGTTTCAAAAATATATGCCTACAATTCTTTAGTGCTTTCATTAGCTGTAGGGAAAAGAAAAATTAAACACGATAAAAATTTAAACGGTTATGTACCGCTTCATGGTAATAAAATACAAGGCAAACTTCCATCTTTTACCGATGAAAATGATAAAACAGATATATTGACAACACAAAATTTCGAAGAGTTTGTAAGAACATTAAAAGAAAAAAATATAAGGTTATATGTAATTCAATCCCCGCTTTTAGTACAACATTTTAAGTCTACCATTTCATTGGATACAATTAAAAGTATTCTTAACAGGTACAATGAACCATTTTGGGATTATGGGTTTGATACCGCCTTTGCCAAAAAGCAATATTTTTATGATAATCTTCATTTGAATACAACGGGCGCAACACTTTTTTCTGCGAAACTCGTATCAGATATTAAGGCAGACGTAAAAAAAAATCAGCCTTAGCTTTTAATTCATCCGCAATCAACTAAATAATGAATGACTTCCTTTCAAAAAATGAAAACCTGTTAGAAAAACCAATTATAATTTTTGGTTCAGGCCGGTCCGGCACAACTGTTATTTCAGAAATAATTTTTCAGCATGAAGATTTAGCATGGCATTCCAATTACCAGGAACTTTTTCCAAAGTTTGCGCCGGTAAATTATATGCGCCGTTTGTTTGATAATAAATTTTGGCGAATAATAGGGATGAATACACAAAACGACCGCTCATTTACAAACTACATGTTATTCCGCCCTATTGAACGTTATGATTTTTGGGAAGCGGTTACCGGTGAGCGGATAGATTTTTCACGCAGTTTTTTATTGAATGAAAAAGCAACTGATGAAGAGCGTGAACACATAAGAACTTTTTTTGCAAGAATAGTTAAATATCAAAAACGCAAAAGGCTTGCAATAAAAATTACAGGCCCTGCACGCATAGAATATTTAATGAGTATTTTTCCTGATGCACAATTTATAAATATTATACGCGAGCCTGTTGCTATAATCCGTTCATGGATGGAAATTCACTGGAACGAACAAATTGTAAACCAGCTTTGGTGGCAGGGCGCTTATACAAAAGACGAACTTAAAAAAGCTGAAGAACTTTCATCAAACAAATTTTTATTCGCTGCATTCCAATATAAAAAAATAATGGAAACCACGCAACAGGAAATTGATAAATGCAATCCTGATGTATATACAACATCCTACGAAGATTTTACAAAAAACCCAAAAGCATTTATTAATGATATGATGCAATTCGTGCATCTTCAACCATCAAAACTGGTTGATAAATTCATAAATAAGTTATCTATTTTAAATCGAAATGAAAGAAGATCAGCATCCAACAAATCTGAAATATCTGAAGTTACAAAACAGCAGATACTTGAAATTGTAAACGCTTAAACAGGTCTTAAAAAAACTATGAATGTCTAAAGCTGCTGATGAAAAATATCTTGATAAACCTGTTATTATAATTGGCAGCGGACGCTCTGGTACAACAATAATGTCTGAAATAATTTTTCAGCACGAAGATTTAGCATGGCATTCCAATTACCAGGAAACAATTGTTTTTACACCATTAATAAATTTATTACGCCGTTTTTTCGATAATAAATTATGGCGCTTCAAAAAGTTTTATAAATATGTTGGTGTAAGTAAAAACACAAGACAAAAAAATCAATCAAAATTTGATTTGGTTTTATTTAGCCCAATTGAGCGTTATAATTTTTGGGAATATATTACAGGTAAACGCATAGATTTTTCACGCGGTTTTTTAATAAATGAAAAAGCAACACCTGGAGAAATAAAACACATTCGTTCATTTTTAAATAAACAGGTAAAATACCAGGGCAGAAAAAGATTGATAATGAAATTTACCGGCCCTGCAAGATTAGAATATTTAACGAGTATTTTTCCGGATGCATTGATCGTAAATGTAATTCGTGAACCGGTGGCAACGGTTCGATCATGGCTGGAAGTTGGTTTCTGGCAACGCATGGGTATTGATAAATTATGGTGGCGCGGTGCATACACACCTGATGAGATTGCGTATGCAGAAACAATAAAAGACAAGCCTGCATTGATCACTGCATTGCAGTATAAAAAGCTGATGGAAACTACGCAATGGGAAATTGATAAGCTCGGTTTGAACGTGTATGAATGTCGTTATGAGGATTTTGTAAAAGATCCAAAAAACATTTATGCATAGTATGATGGAGTTTATGCAATTGCCGTCATCAAAAAAAGTAGATGCTTATCTTGACAATATGATCATTGATAACAGGAATGAACGGGCATCTGCAACCAAAAAAAGTGTAATGCCGGAAGATATCAAACAACAAATTCTTGCAATTACGGGTAATTATAGTTGATTAACCGATCAACATTCAACTTATCAACTTAAAGGAAAGAATGGAAAAAAAGATAAAAGTAGCGCATGTTATTCGTGTGTTTAGCTATGGTGGCGCAGAAGTTTTATTGCGTGAATGTTTTGCGCATCCATATTTTAAAGAACATGTTGAATCGGATTTGTATATTCTTGATCATAAAAAATTAGGTCTTGTTCCTGAAGTTAAACCCCACGTAAACTCTATTCATTTTTACAGGATCACAACATGGAGATTTTTTATTGCGTATGCAAAGTTTCTGCGTCATATCATTCGCGATAAATATGATATAGTGCACATGCATTTGCCTGTTGCAGGCTGGATGACTATTCCTGCAAAACTCTTCAATCGTAAAACAAAATTTATTTATAACGAGCATAACCTTGTTACATTCCATGCAAAATACAATTACTACTTAAGTGGTTTAACGTATGGCTTTTTTGATTACCTCATTTATGTATCGCATGAAGTTGGTGAAGTGGTAAACAAATCACATAAAGGTTGGTTCTTCAAAACAAAAAAAGCGGTTACTATTTTAAACGGGATCAACACCGATAAGTTTTCAAATGCACATCGGTTGAATGAAAACTTAAACGAAAATTTCACTGTTGGTTTAGTGGCAAGGTTTCGTCCTCAAAAGCGTGTTGACCATTGGGTTGAAGTAGCTGCTGAAGTGCATAAACTCAATCCTAACATAAAATTTTTAATGGTAGGTGATGGACCTGATGATGAAATGTTACGTGAGAAAATAAAATCATTAAACATGGAAGGCAAAATAGAATTGCCCGGCATGTTAAGTGATACAGTTGCTGCTTTTAAACACATTGATATTTTTTTACTGACAAGCGATTTTGAAGGATTACCACTTGCTATTATGGAAGCCATGAGTACAGGTTGCGTGCCTGTTGTAAGTAATGTTGGCGGCATAAAACAATTACCTTTCGATGGGTTCGGTTATAAGTTTGATGAATTTGATGCAACATCCATTGCAAAAGTGATAGCAGCGTATGCAGCCGATCAACAGAAATTTAAAACTGAAAGTTTAAATGCAAGAAGTTTTGTTGAAAAAAATTACTCACTCACCAAACAAGTGCATGAAATTGTTGAATTATACAAAAAACTTGCCGCCGGCCAAATCGCAAATTGAAACAACAGTTTAACATCTTTATAATATCTAAAATATTTTTTGAAGCGTTAAAGCGATGTTCAAATAGTATACATGAGAACAATCAGCTTAGCACTTCTAACAACACTTATTTTTATTACTACAGCAAATGCGCAAGCTCCTTACGACAGAGCTTTAGGTGTAAAATTTCCCGGCGGTTTATCACTTACTTATAAAAAATTTATCAGCAATACACATAACCTTGAAGCGCAGTTTACTGCGTGGCACCAGGGTTTTCGCGTAGCGGGTTTGTATGAATTTAATTTTTACAGTTTTGATAAAGTGCCCGAATTATCATGGTTTGTTGGGCCTGGCGCACACATCGGTTTTTGGAAGCACAATGATGATAGCACAAAAAATTATAATTCACAGGCAGATATTGGTGTTGACGGCATCATCGGGCTTGATTATAAATTTAAAAACGCCCCTATAAATGTTAGCGTTGATTGGGAGCCTGCAATTACTTTAATTGGTTCAGCCGGCTTTACACCTGTGTTTGGCGGCGTTGCTATTCGCTATACTTTTTAACAGCACTTCATAAAAATCAACATGCAAAAACTCATTATCGTTTTTAGTTTCATTTGTATTGCTGCAACTGCATCGGCGCAAGAAACAGCGACGGGCTCAGATTATAAAACCGCTATCGGTTTAAAATATTACCCGTTTTCAATTACCGCAAAAACTTTTCTCAAGCAAAATACCGCCGTTGAAGGTTTGCTTTCTTTCTGGAATTACGGCACACGAGTTACCGGGCTTTATGAATTTTATTCATCTATAAACGGTGTTGATGGATTAAAATGGTATGCAGGTCCGGGCGTGCATATTGGTTTCTGGAACAATACCTGGACAGATAAATATCCAACACGTGATGGCGGCGTACAGTTTGGGGTAGATGGTGTGATTGGGCTTGATTATAAAATAAAAAATGCGCCAATAGATGTGAGCCTTGACTGGCAGCCATCTTTCACTTTTGTTGGCTACAATTATTTTGAAGGTGGCTGGGGCGGCATTGGCGTTCGCTATACTTTTTAAATTACATCCCAAAGTTTGCATCTTTATCCTCCGCAATTATTACAGTCAACTATCATTTATTACTTTCTTTATAATAACCATCTGCCCTAAATGATAATGCGCATGTTCCACCATTCCCTGCAAGTTTTTATAATAGGTTGATTTACCTGTCGGCGAAGTTTCATATAATTTTTCCTCAGGGAAATTTTTAATAGCATCAGCTAATTTTATAAATGACTGATGCGTTTTTTCTTTTAAGTCATTCCAATCACTTTCGCTCTTTAATTCACCTACATCAAACCCATTTGTTTCAGGAATTGATGGATTGATTCCATTAATTCTTTGCATCATAACTCCGTTCCAGTAATATAAATGATGCAACAGAGAAGCAATTGTATTTTGTGAAGCAATGGTTTTGTGTTGTGCCTGTTGCCAGTTCACATCTTTAATTGCATCGGTAATACTTACACCTGTCCAGTTATTGCCTTCATAAACTTCAAGAATATTTTCTGCAATAAGATTAGCAATCATAATTAAAATTTATAGATGTAATAATGGTATCAACTCATCTTCATCTTCTCCGCATCCCAATAAATCACTTTGTTCTGAAAATAACTTTCATTACAAGCCAAACAAGGCCCGCAAGCGCGGAAACCAAATATTGGATCTTCAACAACAGGCGCACCAGTTCTCACACTATTAAAAAAATTGGTCAAGTGATCTAAATGTTCATTATAATTTTCAGGCGCAGCATAAGTTATATCATCCAGTTTTGGTTCGGCCTGGTCATCAGCAGAATATTTTTTATTGTAAGCATCCATCAATTGCTGTTGCATGGCTTTGGTATAAGTAGTTAGAGAATCCCAGCCACCAATGCCGGGCGCCTTACTCATTTTATGCCGTTTGATTGTAAAACCTTCACCATGCATTTCCATTACACCTTCAGTACCTGTGATTTTTGTAAAACCGGTTTCTCCTTCACCACTTACAAAATTTACACGCAACGTAACCTGGAATGCGGCGTGCTCCGGCATTTCAGGATATTGTAAAACGGCCGTCATTACATCAGGCACATTGCGCCCATCTTTCCAGTAAGTTAATCCGCCGATAGAATAAATTTTTTCAGGTCCTTTACTACTTGTAATAAAATGCAACCCGCTTAATAAATGCACAAACAAATCGCCGGCAACACCGGTTCCGTATTCATGATAATTTCGCCAGCGGAAAAATCTTTTTTCATCATACGGCATTTTCCTTTCCGCAAATTCCTGGTAGCGTTCCCAGTCAACTGTTTGCGGAGATGAATCTAATGGAATGGTATATTGCCATGCACCTAAAGCGCTTTGCCTGTTAAATACGGCTTCAACAGAATTTATTTTTCCAATATCACCGGCTTCATACATTTCTTTTGCCTTTGCATACACAATACTGCTTACACGCTGGCTGCCAATCTGCATTACTTTTTTTGTTTCCTGCTGTGCATGTATCACATCCAAACCCTGGTTTGCTTTATGCACCATGGGCTTTTCGCTGTACACTGCTTTGCCCGCTTTCATTGCGTCAATACATATACGGCTGTGCCAGTTATCGCTGGTAGCAACAATTACTGCATCAATATCTTTTCTGCTTAAAATATCTTCATAATGTTTTACCGTGATGATATTATTGCCATACATTTCTTTTGCATGTGCCAATCTTCCGTCATATAAATCGCAACAGGCAACTAATTCAACACCCGGAACTTTAATCGCGTCATTTACATCATTGTAACCCATAATTCCCATGCCTATTCCTGCAATGCGAACTGTATCGTTTGCTGAATATTTTTTTTGTTGCGCAAGAATTATTTTTTCGCGTTGCTCCTGTGCTAAACTTTTTAATGATCCTGCGCCAAGCAATAATGCAGAGCCGCCTAATTGTTTAATAAAATTTCTTCGTTTGGTCATGGCAAGTGTTTTTGTTTTAAAATTTTTGTACTGTTAAGCTAAGGTTTAATCTGAAATTTAAACTTCAATTTTTAAAGATATAAATTTCTCAACGCTTTTATAGCGGTGTTATCTTTGATGCAATGCAACCGGTAATACAGGTTCAACATCTTTCAAAGCAATATAAAAATATTAAGGCAGTTGATGCGCTTTCATTTACCGTAAATGAAGGTGATGTTTATGGTTTTTTAGGACAGAACGGTGCCGGCAAATCAACTACTATACGCATGTTGCTTACCTTAATTAAGCCAACTGAAGGTGAAATAGAATTGTTTGGGCTGAAGTTGAATATGCATCGCAATGAAATTTTACGCAACATTGGCGCAGTAATAGAAAAGCCTGATGTATATAAATATTTATCTGCTTACAATAATTTAAAATTGTTTGCACGCATGAGTGGCATTCATCCAAAAGAAAAAAAAATATTAGAGCAATTAGATATGGTTGGGTTGAAAGAAAGAGCGTATGATAAAGTTCAAACGTACAGCCAGGGCATGAAGCAGAGATTGGGAATTGCCATTGCATTAATTCATGATCCGCGTTTAATAATTTTAGATGAACCCACAAATGGTTTAGATCCGCAGGGCATTGCCGATATAAGAAATTTAATACTTCATTTAAGCCGTGAAATGAATAAGACGTTGCTTATTTCATCGCACCTGCTAAATGAAATGGAACAGGTTGCAACAAGATTATTAATTATTGATAAAGGGAAAAAAATTGTTGAAGGAACAACAGCGGAATTATTTGATCCGGCGCAAACATTACTTGAACTGGAAACGCTGAATAATGCAGAAACGCTTGCATTGATAAAAAACAGCGAATGGCAAACCGGTTTGCAGCCGCAGCGCAATAACAATATATTAATAAAGCTGCATCGCAATACTATTCCTGATTTTCATATTTGGCTGGTGCAGCATAATGCAAAAATTGTTTCATTACAGGCAAGGCATTCACTGGAAGACTATTTTTTACAAATAACAAGCGGAACACAACATGTGGCAGCTTTTACAAATTGAACTGTATAAAATATTCGGGCGTCCGAGAACGTATATTGCTTTTGGCGCTATTACCACATTAATAATATTGCTGCAGTTTGGTTTAAAGGTTGACGGGCAGGAATATGCCGATTTCATGCTGCAGAACCTTGGCAATTTTGATGTGCAGGGCAAATTGCTGAACGGTTACATGGTGTGTTATCTTATACTGCAATTAATGTTGGTACATGTTCCCTTGCTGGTAACACTTGTTGCTGCAGATGTGATATCCGGCGAAGCTAATGCAGGCACTTTGCGGCTGGTATTATCAAAGCCTTACAGCCGTTCATCTGTTGTACTTGCAAAATTTTTTGCCACAGGTATTTATACTTTATTGTTGTTGATCTGGATTGCCTTTCTCGCATTGTTTGTGAGTGTTATGATATTTGGAACAAGCGATCTCTTTTTAATGAAAACAGACTACATCGTTTTAATAAAACAGGATGATGTTTTCTGGCGTTACTGCTGCGCTTTTTGTTTTGCTTTTGTGTCATTAATTACTGTAGCTTCTGTGGGCTTTTTTCTTTCGTCATTTGCAGAAAATTCTATTGGCCCAATAATTACAACTATGAGCGTAATTATTTTGTTTACTGTATTGGGAACTCTAAACCTGCGAATATTTAATGCAATCAATCCATATTTATTTACTTCCAACATGGTAATATGGAAAGAATTTTTTGATGAAAAAGTAAACGCGAATAATGAAGCTATTGCAGGAAGCATACAGGATATGCCGGCAATAATTCACTCTTTGATCATTCTTTCCATTTATATAATTGTATTGATTAGCGCTACAATTTTTGTAATGAAGAAAAAAGATATTTTGAGTTGATAATTGTTTTGTAAATCGTTATAGTTAACATCTATACTTTGTTTGAACCAGGCATCATAAACACTATTTAGTTATGGCTGTTGTATTAACTCTAATGTTCATCTCCAGGTATTCTGTTTGTAATTTATAAGATTAAATTTATTGCATAAGAAAATAAATATACTGAAATTAGTATATTACAAAGGTTTTATTCAAATCACTCACCACACTTCAATCAATTTAAATGAAAAAGCTTTACCTGCTAACTTGCCTGTTTACATGCATATCAATAGTATCATTTTGCCAGGTTAATAAAGATTCTGTGCTCACAAATAAAGATTCAACAGCCAAAAAGCCAGAACCTCCAAAAGACAGGAACATGTTTGGATTGCATATACCTCGTGGTTTAAAAATTAATTCGCCTGATGTGGCTGACGGTTATGTATTATTTGCCGTTCCAAATTCTGCTTCGTTTTATCTTATTAATCGGAGAGGAGAAGTGGTGCATGAGTGGAAAGGGAATTATGGTGTATTGGGGGGCTATCTGCAGAACGATGGCTCGTTAATTCAAACTGCGGTTGATCCCGATTTTCCTGTATTTGCAGGAGGTGGTGAAGCAGGAAGAATACAAAAAATTTCATGGGATAGCAAAATATTATGGGACTTTGAATATGCGAATGAAGATCATCTCCATCATCATGATTTAACTGTAATGCCCAACGGCCATATTCTCGCTATTGCATGGACGGCTAAAACAGCAGAGCAAGTTGCGGCAGCAGGCAGAAAACCCAACATGATCCCCAAAGCAGGCTTATGGCCTGATGAAATAGTTGAGATAGAACCTGAAGGAAAGACCGGCGGTAAAATTGTTTGGGAATGGCATATATGGGATCATTTGATACAGGACTATGATGCTAAAAAAGCCAATTACGGAAAGCCTGCAAACCATCCGGAATTATTGGATTTTAATGTAGGCGATACAGTGCCACCAATGATTTCGCAGGACAGTATGGATATTTTGCATAAACAGGGTTTTGCCTGGAGAAATCAGACACCTGAAAATATAGGCTCTGAAGTGTATCATTTTAATGCAATCCATTATAATCCTGACCTCGATCAAATTGTTTTTAGTTCTCCAAACCTAAGCGAAATTTTCATCATAGATCATAGTACCACTACTAAAGAAGCTGCCGGGCATACAGGTGGCAGGTGGGGTAAGGGCGGCGATTTTTTATACCGGTGGGGTAATCCAAAAAACTATCATCACGGGGATTCTTCTAATCAAATGTTATTTGGTCAGCATAACATTCACTGGATTGAAAAAGGTAAACCGGGAGCTGGTAATTTAATGGTATTTAATAATGATATTCCGGTTTATAAAGACAGCACCGTTTGTTCGGCTGTTTATGAATTTATTCCCCCAACAGATGATAAGGGAAATTACCTTTTAAGAAAGGACACAACCTTTGGGCCGGATAAACCTGTATGGAGTTATGTAGCACCGGATTCACTTTCTTTCTGGAGCAGTTTTATATCCGGCGCCATGCGAATGAGTAATGGCAATACTTTTATTAATGAAGGAGCTAAAGCAAGATTCTTTGAAGTAACTCCGGATGGTAAAATTGTTTGGGAATATTTGAATCCTTATCGTGGAAATATTACCAAACCAAACGGTGATCTGGTTAACCCAATACCGCTTACTTATTTCGAGTTTCGTGCTACATTTATTCCGGCAGATCATCCCGGGCTTGCTAATAAAAAATTAGAACCAATAATGCCTCAACCAACAACATTTGTATTACCCATGCCTCCGCCGGGAGATAAAAAATAGGTTTATCAAATTAATTCACATAATAATTTCGGTTTTTGATCATCAAACTGATAATTAATTCGCCATGAAAAAAAGATATTTTATACTCTTGCTGTTTGTGACAATTTCAGCACGCTCATTTACCCAAATGAATGATAATGACTCGACAAATAAAAAAACCGCTCCTGTACACAGAAATATGTTTGGCTATGGAATTCCGCGTGGTTTAACGAAGACCTCAGAGGGGTTAGCTGATGGGTATATACTTTTTGCTGTACCAAATTCGCCATTTGTAGACTTAATCAATCGCAAGGGAGAAGTGGTGCATCAGTGGAAAAGCAATTACGGTGTATTTGAGGCCTATTTACAAGATGATGGTTCTTTGTTTCAAGCCGTTGATGATCCCGACTTTCCGGTGTTTGGCTGTTGTGGTCCGTATGGAAGAATACAAAAAATTAGCTGGGATGGCAAAATATTGTGGGATTATGAATACGCCAACGAACAACATATAGCACATCATGATTTTGCTGTAATGCCTAACGGACATATTCTGGCTATAGCTTATGAAGTTATGCCGTATGACAAAGCAATTGCCATGGGAAGAAAGCCGGAACTAACACCTAAATCCGGCCCGTGGACAGAAGAGATCGTGGAGATTGTTCCAGATGGCATGACGGGAGGAAAGATTGTATGGGAATGGCATCTTTGGGATCATCTTATTCAGGATGCTGATTCCAAAAAAAGTGATTACGGTAATGTAGCTGACCATCCTGAATTATTGGATTTCAACCTTGGAGCGCCATTACCACCACCCATTACCCAAGGCGCATTGGATACTTTGATTGCTAAAGGAATGGCACACCGGAATTCAACATTAGATAACCGGGGTTCAGATATTTTTCATTTTAATGCTATTAAATATAATGCTGATTTGGATCAGATCGTTTTTAGCTCTCCAAACATCAGCGAAATCTATATCATTGATCACAGCACCACAACACAGGAAGCAGCGGGACATAAAGGTGGTCGTTATGGTAAAGGCGGAGATTTTCTATACCGCTGGGGGAACCCTCAAAACTATAAAAGAGGTGATTCAACAAACCGAACTTTATTTGGTCAACACGACATACGGTGGATAGAAAAAGGAACTCCCGGAGCAGGAGATTTAACTGTATTCAACAATCACCCTCCCGGTGAAATTGATTGGAGTAATATGGGCACCACAGGCAAAAACTACTCGATGGTTTACGAGTTTGCGCCACCTATTGACAAAAAGGGAAATTATATTATAGAAAAAGGTAAGCCTTACGGTCCTGAAAAACCTGTTTGGTTTTACAGGGCGGCGGATACACTTTCATTTTACAGCAGCTTTATTTCGGGCGCTCAAAGAATGCCAAATGGAAACACTTTTATTAACGAAGGAGCAAAAGGGCGTTTCTTTGAAGTTACACCGCAGGGTGAAATTGTTTGGGAATATTTAAATCCCTATCACGGAAATATCAGGGAGCCAAACGGAGATTCCATTCCCGCAATGCCAATGCCATTCTTTGAATTCAGAGGAAATTTTATTCCTGCAAATCATCCGGCACTTGCAAATAGGAAGCTGGAGCCTATAGTTCCGCAGCCATCAGTATTTATTTTGCCGCCACCAACAACCGACAAGTAAATAAAACAGATCTAATCAATAAGAAGATCATCATCATTATCATAAACAAGATAAGATTGATGATCTTTTTATGTTCTTTTATTGTGATAATGTATCGGATAAGATCACACCATTCTCTTTCACATAAGCTTTCCAGTCATCTAACAATTCATTGTATATGTCAGGATATTGTTTAGCCAGGTCGTGAGATTCAGTTGGGTCTTTTTCCATATCAAATAATTCAAACACACCTTTGCCAAACGGCGGTTCTATTTTTGTTATTTTCCATTTCCCTTTTCTTATGGCACATCTTCCAAAAAGCTCCCATCCCATAATATAATTTTCATCATGAACATAGCTTTTCTTTTTATTTAATAAGGGGAGTAATGATGCTCCTTTGTAAGGTGTAAGTTGTCTTCCCTTATAAACTGAAGGATATTTACTTCCAGCAAGGTCAAGAAATGTTGGTGCTATATCCATAATTGTTGTAAAGGCGGTATCAATTCCATTATCTTCTTGTTGAAAAGGCATTTTTATTATCATTGGCCCATGTATACCTCCTTCAGCACTATATCCTTTATATAAACTATTTACAGCGCTGGAAGCATGCGCCCACTGTGAACCATAAGCAACAAAAGAATTTATAGTACCCATATACGGATAAGGGTTAAGTTTATCAGGTGTTTCATTTAAATCGAGAGAAGAAGGGCCATTGTCTGATAGAAAAACAAATAAAGTATTGTCGTATTCTCCAATGTCTTTTAAATACTGAACCAGCCTGCCAATATTATAATCGAGGTTATCAATCATGCCGGCATAAATTTCCATCTTCCTTGCTTCAAGTTTTTGTTCATTTTTATCAAGTGATTTCCAGGGCAGCAAAGGCTGGTTGGAAATATTATATAAATCACCCTTTACTGCAGGAAGTGGCGGTAATACAACATCTTTCGCCACAATACCTTTTTGTTTTAAAGCATTAAAACGCAACAACCTTAAACTATCATAACCCATGTCATACTTCCCATGATATTTTTCAATGTATTCAGGCGGAGCCTGCAAAGGCCAGTGCGGTGCAGTGTAAGCAGCATAAAGAAAGAAAGGTTTTTTATCGCCATGATCTTTCTTAATAAAGCTGATTGCTTTATCGGTGTAAACATCAGTTGAGTATTGTCCGTCAGGATATTGAGCTAAATGATCATCTTCCATAAAAGTGTAAGCACGCGGATCGGAAGTAAAATGATTAGCTGCCGCATCAAGCAAAGCAAATGATCTCTCAAAGCCTTTGGCAAAGGGACTCTGATCCGGGGTTAGCCCTAAGTGCCATTTGCCTGCCATATACGTATGATAACCTGCATCCTTAATTAATTGTGCAACGCAAACCACTTTATTATTAAGATATCCTTCATATCCCGGTTGTCCAACTTCTTTAGGAATACTTACTGCCCTTTCAGCCATATCTCCCAACCCGGCAATATGATTATCGGTTCCTGTAAGCAACATTGCCCTTGAAGGAGAGCAAGCGGCTTCGGTATAAAAATTAGTAAATAATTGTCCTTGATCTGCCAATGCATCAATGTTGGGAGTAGCGATTTCACTTCCAAAACATCCAAGGTCTGAATAACCAAGATCATCAGCTACAATTAAAACGATATTTATCTTTTTCTGCTGCTGTTTTTTTTGCTTTTGAAAAGAAAAAAACAAACAACAGAGAATGATTAATATGAGGTTGGTTTTTTTCATCAATATAGTATCATAAGTTTATTTTGAGCTCATCATCATCTAAAGATACCTATTAGCAAAACGCCCTTATTGGATTAAAACAGATTTAGTATAATAATAAAATATTAAAAACAAATAGATAACTTATAGTTATGAAATATTTATCTTACAATAATATCTTATTACTGCACTCTTTAAAACAAGATGGATAAGTTGATATACTTTAAAACCAAAACATGCAAAACAAAAGTTGGAAATTAAAGCTTACGCTACTGCTTGTGAGCAGCCTTACCATAATGTCGGTAATTACTATTTCTCCTGCATTACCCCAGATGGCTGCAGCATTTTCAGGTGTTAAAAATTCATCTTTTCTTGTAAAACTTGTATTAACAATTCCGGCATTAATGATCGCTTTATTTTCTCCGATTACCGGGCGTTTGATTGATCGTTATGGCAGACTAATGATATTATGGTTTGCATTGGTGTTGTATGCCGTTGCAGGATCAGCCGGATATTATTTAAAAGATCTTTATGAGATATTAATCTCAAGGGCTGTGCTTGGCATATCCGTCGGCATGTCTATGACTATTGTAATTACATTGATTGCTGATTATTTTGAGGGAATTGAAAGACAGAAATTTGTCGGGTTGCAAATAGCATTTATGTCATTGGGAGGAATTATATTTTTAACCCTCGGAGGTGTTCTCGCAGATTATGGATGGAAGTATCCTTTTCTCATTTACCTGTTTTCACTTGCAGTACTTCCGCTTACTATTTCTTTTCTTAAAGAACCTGTAATCACAGAAAAAGTAAACAAGATCATACCACAAGTTAAAGCACCCGGAATAATCTGGATGTTGTTTATTAATATTATGATCATGTGGATCGTCTTTTTCTTAATACCGGTGCAAATACCCTTTCATCTAAAGGCTCTTGGTGTTGAAAAGAATTCACTTATCGGAGCTGCCATTGCAACAAGCACTTTGCTTTCCGCAGTATCATCATTTCTTTATTCACGTATAAGAGGCAAGCTTGGTTTTCTCTCCATTTTTTCTATTGGTTACCTGCTTATGGCAATAGGTTTTCTTTGCATTTCATTATCCGAAAGTTACCTGTTAGATGTTGTTGCTATGATGATAGCAGGGTTTGGCATGGGCATGATGATTCCGAATACAAATATGTGGGTAATGAAAATTGCTCCGCCTCAAATCAGGGGAAAAGAAATTGGAAAGCTCACTACATTCTGGTTTTTGGGGCAGTTCTTATCTCCGATTGTCATCTTCCCCGTTTTAAATGCTTTATCGGTTTCCTCTACATTCATGCTGGCTTCAGCATTTCTTTTTCTTATGTCAATTGGCTTTTTGATCTTTCACTTTAGTAAGATGGGAAAATTAGTTGCTCAATAATTATAATGAACTACAAAACAATGTTCCAATAAAACTATTCTTTTATAAATTTTAATGCAGTAACCTTTTCACCTTCTTCAAGGAACTTATTTTATGCGCGTGCAAACAGAAGATGGCAATAAAACTCTAAGCTTTGTAAAGATGTAATCACCCAATAACATACAGTCATTTTGAACCTTGTTGTGTTAAAAACTTCAAGATTTTTTATTTATTTGATCACCGGTTTTTTGTTATATTGATTACATTATTCTGCTACAATGTTTATAAGATTTATTGTGTGTACTTTTACCTGCACCGTTTAGCTTTAATAATTTTCATGAAAAAAATTTTAATTTTCTTTTTCATTTTTTTCGCTTCATTGTTCACTGCTTACTGCCAGGATGTAACTGCTCTTATAAATAAGGTTAAAGAAAAGCTTGATAAAGTGAATGACTATACAGCAACCGGAGTTTTAAAAACCGACGTTGTTTTTATTAAAGCGCCGGTTAGCAAAGTTGTTATTTACTATAAAAAGCCTAACAGGTTTCGGTTAGTAAAAAACGGTGGCATTTCTGTTTTACCTAAAGGCGGTATTAGTGTAAATATGACGAATGTAATCGGTAACAGTAATTTTACTGCGCTTGATGCCGGTGATGCGGTTATTAATAATATAAAAACAAAAGTGGTTAAGCTATTACCGAATGATGACAACAGCGAAGTTGTACTGTCAACTTTATATATAGATGAACAGGATTTTTTAATACAAAAAGCAATTACCACCACACGTGAAAACGGCACGTACGAACTCACGATGAGTTATGGAAAATATGCTGATTATGGTTTACCGGATAAGGTGCAATTTAGTTTTAATGCAAAAGATTATAAACTTCCAAAAGGTATTACTATGGACTTTAATGAGAATTCCAAACCTTCTGATACGGATAAGCTGAAAAATAAAAAAGGTAAAGTAGAGATCAGTTATTCATCTTACACAATAAATAAGGGCGTTGATGATGCTGTGTTTAAATAATTAAGGGAAAAATTTATAAATATCTTTTCTGTTAAGAATGCGACTAAGTTTTATAATATTATCTTCTAATAAAAACCCAATTCTGTAATTGCCTAAACGAATACGGAAAGCTGATTTGTGGCCACTTAGTTTTTTAAGATTTTGAATTTCAATTAAAGAATCTGCCTGTTGTATTTTTTCAATGATATCAGCGAGCAATAATTGAGTTGGTTTATCAAGCTCTTTTGAAACATCTTTTGCAAATTGTTTTGTAATTACAATCTTCATTAGCTGCGAAGGCTTTTTATAAAACCATCTGTATCTGCAACATCGTTATAATCTGTTTCTTCCATTAATTTCAATAAAGCGAAATCTTCTTTATCTTCCTCCGTTAGTGTACGGCTTTTCAAATGATAGTTATTAATAAAGGATTTAATCAGTTCAAGTTCCTTATCATCTGAAGGCTGAATAACAATTGTATCCATAATTTTTTATTTACCCAAAGATAAAAATTAAGTTATATTATACGGCGGCTTGTTTAAGCAAATCTTACTATAATCTTGTTTATGTTCAATTTTTAGATAGTAGTTTATTTGTTAAGTTTACGGCTAACATGAATACATCTCTTTTGGTATACGGCAAAAACATCAGCCTTGAATTTGAACTGCATGCAATAAGAATTTTTAACAACGATGCGCTTCCGGCTATACTTGAAAAAAATGCAGAAGCAGCAACTGAAGAACTTGTAAGAGATATTAAAAAGAAATATTTTGAATTATTCAATACTGACTTTAAAGTTTCAGATGCGTCAATGGAAGTTGAGATATGGGCGCATGTCTATGCAGAAAAATTTGCTGAGGCAGTCAAGGATTTTTCTTCAATAAATTTTGTTGACAAAATAGCTGAAAAAATTATTTATCATGCTGAAGTAATTGATATGGGCGAGCATGGGCATGATGAAAACCGTTTTGTTTGGGATGGACTTGCTCCGTTTAAACACACAATTGCATCTGTACTGTTTGCAAAACAAAAACAAGATCATTGATCATTTTATAACAATACATTTTTTAGAATCTACAATCGTTTCATCAACAACGAGATTGTAATAATAAACACCAGCAGGTAAACCTGTTGCATTTAAACTGAGAGTTTGTGTTTCATTACCAGTTAATGCAATACTCTTAATTAATCTTCCTGTTGCATTGTAAACAACGAGGTTTGCGTTATCGTATTTTTGCGGCAATGAATATTGAATTTGAGTAATAGTTTTAAATGGATTGGGACTGTTTTGATTTAACCATGTTTTAGGTTTGTTAATTGCAATAGCGTTTACAATAGAAGCAGTTGATGTATCATTAAAATTAAACGGAGACAACCGAAATACCTCATTACCTTTTACATCATCATCTGCAACAAAAAATAATGTACTGTCCCACGGTATAAAATCAGAAGGGTAACTTCCGGTAATGCCTCTATTTATATCATGCTTAAGTTTTGTACCGGCAGGTGTGCCATCTGTTATACACAATTCATAGCCATAATTGTCTACATAACCCTGGAATAAGAGTTTATTGTTTGCAATAATATATTCCCCCTCACCACTTGAAATCCTTACCGTATCTGCAAGTTTAATTGTTCCTGCATCAGTTCCGTCAGAAATCCATGTTCCAGCCTTACCATATTGCCAGGCCTGGAAGATTAGTTTATTGTGATACGGAATAAAAGAATTAAGAATTGTTTGAGATTCTCCGGAATTAATATCTTTTACCATTTGCGTTCCATCTGCAGTACCATCGCTTTTCCAGAGTTCGAAGCCATGCACACCATCATCCGCAGTAAAAAATAATTCATTATTTGATGCCACTAACGGACTTCCTGTTACGTAGGGAATAGCCCAGCCAGTAGGATTAATTTGTTTAACAATATGCGTACCTGAAGCTGTGCCATTAGACTTATATAACTCCATATCGGGATGATTGATAATCATATCATCACTAAAAAAATAAAATGCATCATTTAAAATTGTAAAATTCGAGCAACCATCTTCACCACAATTAAAAAATCTTTTCGCAGAACTATCATTGTTCATTACATACAACGCCTGTATATTAACTTGGTCAAAGGCGTTACAATGAAAAAATAAACGGTTCTTAAAAATAAAAAAATCTCGTGGTACTGTCGGCGCAAATTGGGATGCATCAACAATCTTCGTTCCTGCAGGAGTACCATCTGTTTTCCAAAGTTTAAAACCATGTATGCCATCATTAAAAGAAAAATATAATTTGTTTTGATAAATAATAAAGCCAGTCTTATTCCAGAAAGGAGATGAAACCGATGTGTTCGTAAGTCTTTGTAAATTTTTAGTAGAGAGATTCAACTTCCATAATTCAATACCATGAGTGCCATCATTTGCCGTAAAAAACAAAGCACCTTTAAAATAAATGAGATTTTGAGGATTGCTTGCTGCAGTTCCGGGATTGACATCAACCAGTAAATGTGTGGTACCGGGCGTGCCTGAAGAAACCCATAATTCATTGCCATGCACACTATCATCTGCTGCAAAATATAATTTGTTATTAATCAGCGTTAGGCCGGAAGGATTAGAAGACGCGGCACCCTTTTGAATATCTTTTAACGTTGAAAGTTTTTGTGCAGGTAACGTTGTTACAAAAACGCAAACGGAGAGTGCAATAAGTGTTTTTTTCATGCTATTAGTCTTAGTGTTTATTAAAGTTAAATATTCTGCTGATAAACCTAAGTTTTAAACAAACCTTACAAAAATCTTCTTCGCTAAGAATTTATAGATAGTAGTTTTGAAGCATGTGGATGATCTGCAAAAAAGAATGGAACCAATTCTTCAGCAGCCTTACCGGTTACATTGCATTGATTGTTTTTCTTTTATTAAATGGCTTAATATTTTTTGTTTTCCCCAATACAAGTTTGCTTGATTTTGGCTACGCATCATTGGATGGATTTTTTTCTCTTGCCCCCTGGATAATGCTGTTTCTTATTCCAACCATTACCATGCGCAGTTTAGCTGATGAATATAAAGCCGGCACATTTGAGTTGTTAAAAACTTTGCCACTTACATCATCACAAATTGTTTGGGGAAAATTTTTTGGTGCACTATTAATTGTGCTGCTTGCATTAATTCCAACAACTATTTACGCATTTTCATTACAGCATTTAAGTGCTGCAGGTGGCATTGATATTGGCGCAACCATTGGCAGTTATATTGGTTTGTTTTTATTAGGTGCAGTGTTTACTTCTGTGGGTTTATGCGCCAGCAGTTTTACCAATAATACCGTTGTTGCATTTATAAGCGGTGCTTTTGTTTGTTTGATTTTATATACAGGCTTTGACGCTTTAAGTCAACTCCCCTTTTTTACAAACGGCTGGGATTATTATGTGCAGATGCTTGGTATAAATTTTCATTATAAAAGCATCAGCAAAGGCGTGATTGATGTGCGAGATATGATCTACTTTTTTTCTGTCATCATTTTTTTTATTGCCATTACAAAACAAAATATTGAAACAAGATAAGCATGAGTTCAGCCAAAAAAATATTCAATCAAAAAAATACATGGCTTATTTTATTTGTCGGGCTGATTGCAATAATTTACGCATCAGCATTATTACGTTATCGTATTGATCTTACTGCGGAAAAAAGATTTAGCTTAAATCAATCCACAAAAAAATTATTAAACAATATTGATTCAACTATAAACATTACTGTTTTTCTAACCGGTGATCTGCCTGCTGATTATAAAAAATTAAGTATCGCTACAAATGATTTGTTATCTGAATTCAGAGACATAAGCCACAACAATATTCGCTTTCATTTTGAAAAGCCAGAGTATAAATTTTCTGATAGTGTAACAATATTGAAAGATGATTCTTCATTTGAAACTATTGCAACAAAGCAATTGAGTCAACAACAATTAGAATCGTTAAAAGATAGTTTTCAAAATGTTTTGTATGACAGCCTGCAAAAGCTTGGTGTTGTGTTTGAACAAAACAATGATGTGTCGCAAACCAATGAAAAATCAACACAACAATTAATTATTCCTTCTGCTATTGTTGAATATGAAGGTTATCGTCCTGTTGCAGTTGATCTGCGCAGCAGCCGTACTGTATTTAAAAATTATAATGTGGTAAATGATGAGCCGCAGGAAGATAAAGAAGCAACGTTAAATGCAGCCGAAGCTTTGCTTGAATATAAATTTGCCAATGCAATTGATAAACTCACCAGGAAAAATGTTCCGACTGTTGCTTATTGTTTAGGTAATGGTGAAGCACCTCCGCAGCAGGTTAGTGACCTTATAAAAAGCCTCGCATCAGATTATCGTTTTGGACCAATTGATCTTAAGGAATCATACATAAATCCTGATATAGTAAATACTTTATTGATAGTAAAACCTACGCAACCTTTTACAGATGAAGACAAGTTAAAACTTGATCAATATGTAATGCATGGCGGGAAAATTATCTGGTGCATTGATAAATTATATGCAGAGCTTGACAGCTTAATGCGCAGCCAGGCAGATTTTGTTGCTTTTGACCGCAACTTAAATCTTGATGATATTTTGTTTCGTTATGGTGTACGCATCAATGGCAATTTATTGCAGGATTTGAATTGCAGCAAGATTCCGTTGGTTACCGGGTATAATGCAGACGGCAGCCCGAAAATGCAACGCTTCCCATGGCCGTATTATCCTTTTCTTTCTTCACCCAATAACAATATTGTTTCAAAAAATTTAGATCGTGTTTTATCAATCTTTCCATCAAGCATTGATACGATAAAAGCACCGGGCATTACAAAAACTATTTTGTTGTCAAGTGATACATCGAGCCGTTTAATAAGCTCGCCGGCAATTGTAAGTTTGAATAAAATAATGAATGATATCAGTACGCAAAATTTCAATTCTTACAATGAACATTATATTCCTGTTGCTGTTTTACTGGAAGGAAAATTTACTTCGTTATATACAAACCGGCTTACACAAAATGTAAAAGATTCTGTTGCTAAAGCATTGGGCAAATCTTTTTCAGCAGGCAATACAAATGCAACACAGCAAATTGTAATGAGTGATGCAGATATTATAACCAACGAAGTAAGCGAAACAACGGGGCCATTGCCAATGGGAGAGTTGCCGTATGAAAATTACCGCTTCGCCAACCGCGAATTTTTTTTGAACTGTGTTGATTATTTAACCAGCACCAGTGGCATTTTTGAAAGTCGCAATAAAGATTTTACGCTGCGTCTTTTAGATAAAAAGAAAGTGGCAGATCAACGGATAAGCTGGCAACTCATCAACATTGTTATTCCGATTGCAGTTATTATATTATTTGGATTGATTTATCAATGGAAACGAAAAAACAGTTTTGGAATGTAATATTGCAGCCTCATGTCAAAAGAAATAATTACCTATATAGTTTTTGGAGTTGTATTACTCGTTGCGCTTGTTGTAGACCTTGGTTTATTGAGCAAAAAAAATAAAGAAATAACGTTAAAAAAAGCGATGTTTCAAACGATTTTCTGGGTACTGCTTGCAATTGGCTTTTTTGCATTTTTATGGATGGAAGATGGCCACCAACCTGCACTTGAATATATTAGCGCATATTTAATGGAATGGAGTTTAAGCATTGATAATATTTTTGTGTTCGTACTCATCTTCACTTCTTTTTCAGTAAGCGAAAAATATTATTCCCGTGTATTACTGATCGGTATTTTAATGGCAATTGTTTTTCGCGTAATTTTTATTTCAGTTGGTGTTGCTTTGGTTCAGCGCTTTGAATGGATACTATATATTTTCGGAGTGTTTCTTTTGTACACAGGTTTTAAAATGTTTTCATCAGATGAAGACAAACAATTTGATCCCGAAACATCAAAAGCATACAAGCTTGTAAAAGGAATTTTTCCATTGACCACAAAAGATGCGAACGGCAAATTTTGGATAACAGAAAATGGCAAACGCATGTACACTACTTTATTTGTTGTAGTAATGATGCTTGCTTCAATTGACCTGGTTTTTGCTTTGGATTCAATACCTGCCGTAATGGGGATTTCGAGAGATAAAATGGTGATCTACACGTCAAATATTTTTGCAGTGCTTGGTTTAAGAAGTTTATTCTTTTTACTAAAAGGTGCAGTTAATAAATTTGAATACCTGCAACAAGGCATTGCGGTTGTTTTAATTTTCATTGGACTTAAAATGTTAGCTGCACATTGGATAAATGAATGGTTGAATAACAATGCGCAAATCTTCATGTCGCTTGGTGTAATTATTGTTTGTATTACACTATCAGTAATTTTTTCTATGATAAAAAATAAAAGAGAAAGCAGTAAACTGAAAGTATGAAAGTGCTGATAATAGAGGACGAAAAAGAGCTTTCAAAAAGCATTTGCCAGTATTTATCCGGCGAACAGTTTATTACCGAAACCGCTTATGATTTTGATTCTGCATTAGAAAAGATTTCTTTGTATGATTATGCCTGTATTGTTCTTGATATAACGTTGCCAAGTGGCAACGGCTTAAATATTTTAAAAGAATTAAAAAGAAATAATAAAGCAGATGGTGTTATCATTATTTCTGCAAAAAATTCGTTAGATGATAAAATTTACGGATTAAAAGCAGGTGCCGACGATTATCTTACCAAACCATTTCATTTACCAGAATTAGGTGCAAGAGTAGCAGCAATCATCCGCAGAAAATCTTTTGAGGGAAATAATACAATTGTGTTTGATGACCTGCAGATCCATCTTGATGCAAAGCAAACTTTTGTTAATGGTAAAGAATTAGACCTCACAAAAAAAGAATATGAACTGCTGTTGTATTTTATCAGCAATAAAAATAAAGTCATCAGCAAATCTGCCATTGCAGAACATTTGTGGGGTGATAATATGGATCTTGCCAATAACTACGATTTTATTTATACGCATATAAAAAACCTTCGCAAAAAATTGCTGCAATTTGGTTCACCGGATTATATAAGGTCTGTTTATGGCATGGGTTATAAATTCAGCCTGCCCAGATGAAACTGTTTACAAAATATAACCGCATTAATGTAGTATCAACCGTAATAATTTTTTTACTTGGCTGCGGAGCTTTTTCTATACTGCTGCGTTATGTAATTATCAGCCAGGTTGATGAAGATTTAAAAATTGAAAAGAACGAAGTGGTTACTTATGTTCATCAGTTTAATCATTTGCCAACTGTGATTGAAGTGCGCGATCAGTACACTACTTATAAACCGGTTGAAAAACCAACCAGCCAAAACAATAAAATTTTTACCAATAAAGTATACGATAAAGCGGAACATGAAACAGAACTGCGGCGTACAATTGAATTTACTGTTGATGTAAATAATATTTGGTACCTGGTAAGCGTAAGCAAATCGTTAGAAGGTGCAGATGAACTTATTCAAACAATAATTGCAATTACGCTGACTATAATTTCGTTGATTCTTATCGTTACATTTTTTATTAACCGGTTTGTATTACGCAGGTTATGGAAACCTTTTTACAGCACACTGCAAACTATGCAGCAATTCAGTTTAAATAAAACAGAAAAAATAAATTTTAGCAATACAGATATTGATGAGTTTATTTATTTAAATACAACGCTGAACAATGCATTAAGCAAAGCGCAGCAGGATTATCAAACATTGAAAGAGTTTACCGAAAACGCTTCGCATGAATTGCAAACGCCGCTTGCAGTAATACAATCCAAACTTGATATACTTATTCAGAATGAAAAATTATCTGAGAACGAAAGCAACGCTATTCAAAGTGCTTATAATGCAGTGCAGGGTTTAAGCAAGCTCAATCATTCTTTATTATTGCTTGCGAAAATTGAGAACAAACAATTCAGCGAGCAAACAAGTATTAATTTGAAAGAATTACTTCAAACTAAAATAAACCAGTTTAACGAGCTATGGAAAAACCGCGATATTGTTACAGCAATAAATCTTTCAGATAAAGAAATTACAGGTAATGCGTATCTCATAGAAATTTTGCTGAATAATCTTTTAAGTAATGCTACAAAACATAATATAAAAAACGGAACAATAAATATTTTATTAAACAATACACTGCAAATAACCAACACTGGCATTAATTATGCAATTGATGAAAAGCAATTGTATAAAAGATTTTCAAAGCAGCATAATTCATCAGAAAATCATGGGCTTGGATTATCTGTTATTCAGCAAATATGCCAGGTTTCAGGTTATAACTGTACATATAATTTTCAGTTGCCTAACCTGCATACTTTTTCTATAGCCTGGTAATATAAGTTCAGGTTTACTTCAAAATCAATTTCTTATTTTGCAGGTAAGATAAAGGCAATCGTTTTATTATTATAGTAATGAAATTATTTAACCCGTTTTTAAGCTGCATAAAAATAATTCTCATCTGCATTTTGCTTGTTCAGCCTGTTTGGTTATCAGCACAACAGAAAAACCTTGATTACTTTCTTCAGCAAGGCATTCAAAACAGCCCGCTATTAAAAGAAGTAAACAACAGTATTCTTTTAAACAAAATAGATAGTTTACGCATTCTTGCACAATACAAACCGCAGGTTAGCGGCATCAGCAATAATTA
Source organism: Bacteroidota bacterium (assembly GCA_013285855.1). GTDB lineage: Bacteria > Bacteroidota > Bacteroidia > Chitinophagales > Chitinophagaceae > Parafilimonas. The sequence goes on along the minus strand of JABDGW010000024.1, from coordinate 8,954 downwards.
TTATGCGCCTGTTATAAACGGTTATGGATATGATGAAATTATTACCAACATACGCAACTTTAATGAACAGGTAAGCGCAACAAAAACTTTTGTTGGCAAAAGAAATTTAAATATTCAATTCAATGGCATACAGTTGCTGAACGATTCTTTATCAATTGCAGGAAAGATAACAGAACAGGATTTGCGGCGCACCATCATCGCTGCTTATATTGCCGCGTACGGAAGCTGGCGGCAATATAATTTTAATAATGAAGTTTACAATTTGCTTTCAGAAGAAGACACTATTTTAAAGAAGCTTACCCAGGCAAGCGTATATCGTCAAACAGATTACCTAACTTTTTTGGTAACGCTGCAACAGCAGCATCTTACTATAACCCTGGCGAAACAACAATATCAGAACGATTATGCAACACTAAATTATTTATGCGGCTTAGTTGATACTGCTTTTACGCCGCTTGATTCGCCACGTATTGCGCTGCAGCAATTACCGGAATATACTAATTCAATTTTTTACAGGAAGTTTACAACAGATAGCTTGTTGCTGAAAAATGCATCGGAGCAAGTTGCATTTGCGTATAAACCGAAATTAAGTTTTACTGCAGACGGCGGTTATGTTTCATCGTTAACATATACTCCATATAAAAACTTTGGTTTGGGTGCCGCACTTAATCTTACTATTCCTATTTATGATGGTAACCAGCGAAAGCTGCAATACCAGCGATTAAATATTCTTGAACAAACACGCACCAGCAACCGGGATTTTTATTCAAGCCAATACCGGCAACAGATTGCGCAGCTTTCGCAACAACTGCAAATAACCAGTCAAATTATTAATGAAACAAACGACCAGCTTAAATACGTGCATACATTAATGGATGCTAACAGGAGATTATTAATAACCGGAGACGTGCGTATTGCAGATTATATTATTGCCATCAGCAATTACCTGAATGCACAAAACACTATCACGCAAAATATCGTAAAGCAATTTCAAATCGTTACACAAATAAATTACTGGAATAAATAATGAATAAATTTTTAAACATATTCTTGTTGATTTTTCTTGCTTACATAATTCAATCATGTAAAAGCAATACTGATAATGCCAACGAAGACATTTCTCCTGAAAACGCAATTACACCTGTAACTATTACATATCCGGGTCACAGCAACATTAATGAGATTGTTGAATTAAATGCAACTTCTGCATTTACATTAAAAACTTTTGTAAAAGCAAATGCTATTGGTTACCTGGAAACATCAAACATTCAGTTGGGCCAATATGTAACTAAGGGAAAAATACTTTTTACTATAAAAACAAAAGAAGCTGTTGCATTGGGAAATACAATAAATAATCTTGATTCGTCGCTGCATTTTGACGGTACTTCAACAATAAGATCTCCAATCAACGGTTATATTACACAGCTTACTTATATCGCAGGAGATTATGTGCAGGATGGCGATCAGCTTGCTGAAATAACAGATAAATCAAGCTTTGCCTTTTTACTTGACCTGCCTTATGAACTAAAATCTTTTTTGCCTAAGAATAAAATGTTATTGCTGCATCTTTCAGACAGCACTTTGTTAAACGGTTATATTCAATCGGAATTGCCAACGCTTGATTCTATTGCACAAACACAACGGTATATCCTTAAAGTGAATACAGATAAATTGATACCAGAAAACCTTGTTGCAAAAGTAGAGCTGATAAAACAGCAAATTGAAAACGCAACCTTACTTCCGAAAGCTGCTGTGTTAAGTAATGAAGAGCAAACTGAATTCTGGATAATGAAACTGTTGAATGACAGTGTTGCTGTAAAAACTGATGTGAATAAAGGAATTGAAACGGGTAATAGCGTGCAGATAATTAACCCGGCGTTAGGCGATTCAGACAGAATTATTCTTACAGGCAATTATGGATTGAGTGATACGGCGAAAATTAATATAACTAAACATGAATAATTTTTTGAACATAAGATTTTACACATTAATGATGTTTAATTAAGTGATAACTCAAATCGTCATCTCGACGATAAGAGAGGTCTCATGATTTCCTGTAACTTAAAGTTTCAAGAGATGTCTTCTATCGTCGACATGACGTCCGAAATCCCTTGGTGTGTTAGTGTCTTTGTGGTTTAATACTTATAGTGCAATGCGTAATTTTTTTCTTACATATAAAAACCCCATCACCGTTCTCATCGTTATCATCCTGCTGGGCGGCGCATTTGCATACAGTAAAATGCAAACTGCATTATTCCCTGAGATCACTTTTCCTAAAATAAAAATTATTGCAGATGCAGGGCAGCAGCCGGTTGATAAGATGATGATTACTGTAACAAGGCAACTTGAAAATGCAGTAAAGCAAGTTCCGGATCTGCAAACCATTCGCAGCATCACCAGCCGCGGCAGTTGCGAGCTTTCAGCGTTCTTAAACTGGAATGCAGATGTTGATTTGGCGGAAGGGCGTATTCAGGCAAAAATTGGCGAAATAGCAAACACATTACCTGCAGGTATAAACATAACCGTTGAACGAATGAACCCATCTATTTTACCAGTAATGGGTTATACAATGGAAAGCCATTCTCGGTCGCCGATTGAAATGAAGATGCTGGCAATGTACACTGCAAAGCCTTACCTGTCAAGGGTTGCAGGCGTTTCTGAAGTGCGGGTGATTGGTGGTAAAACCAAAGAATATGATGTGATTTTGAACCAGCAAAAGATGAATGCATTAGGCATTACACCCGATGCAGTAAGCGCTGTTATCGCACAAAATAATATCATACAATCCAACGGCTACCTGAATGATTACAGGCAGATGTATTTGACTATTACCGACGCATCGGTGAGTTCGTTGCAACAATTGCAAAACATTGTGGTGAGCAACAATAACAAGCGTATCACTTTATTAAAAGATATTGCTGATGTAAGCATTAACCAGGCAAAAGAATATGTAAAGATTAATGCAAACGGGCATGAAGGTTTATTGCTTGCCATAATCAAACAACCTAATGCAAATCTGATTGATGTTTCAAATCAGATGACAAAACAGGTAAATGATTTACAAAAAATTTTGCCGAAAGATGTTACCATCAAACCCTATTATATACAGGCAGATTTTGTGAACGACGCTGTTAAAAGTGTTACCGATAGTTTATGGATTGGTCTTGTGCTTGCGATAATTGTTGCAATAATTTTCCTTCGTTCATTTAAAGCAAGCAGTGTTATTCTTGTTACCATTCCGGTTACATTATTTCTTACATTAATTGTGTTGTATGCAACCGGGCAAACGCTCAACATTATGACGCTTGGCGCCATCGCTGCAGCTATTGGTTTAATAATAGATGATGCCATAGTTGTTGTTGAGCAAATTCACCGAACGCATGAAGAATATCCTGGCGAACCATCTGTAACATTAGTGCAGAAAGCAATAAAATATTTGTTTCCTGCAATGGTGAGTTCGTCTTTAAGCACTATTGTAATTTTTCTTCCATTCAAATTAATGAGCGGTGTTGCCGGCGCTTATTTTAAAGTGCTCACCAACACCATGCTGATAACGTTAGTATGTTCATTTTTTGTTACATGGCTTGCGTTGCCGGTTATTTATTTATTGTTTTCAAAAGATAAAAAGCAGAAAGCACGAAGCGCAAAGAATACAACTCACGCTGTAAAAAATCAACGCTGGGTTTCGTTCTTTATACATCGTTCATACATCAGCATTATTTTTTTGATTGCCTTGATTGTTGCCATCATTCTTATCTATCCAAATTTGCAAACAGGTTTTTTGCCCGAGATGGATGAAGGAAGTATTGTGCTTGATTATACATCACCGCCGGGTACATCGCTTGCGGAAACAGACCGCATGCTGCAGGCGGTTGAAAAAGAAATTGTAAAAGTTCCTGAAGTGGAAGCCTATTCAAGGCGCACCGGAACGCAGATGGGTTTCTTCATCACTGAACCCAATACCGGCGATTATTTAATTCAATTAAAAAAGAACCGGAGCCGCAGCACCGATGAAGTTTCTTCAGATATCCGCACACGCATTCAAAGCACGCAACCTGCCCTGCGCGTGGATTTCGGCCAGGTGATAGGCGATATGCTCGGCGATCTTATGACTTCTGTTCAACCTATTGAAGTAAAAATTTTTGGCAACGATGAAAATACATTGCATACTCTTTCAAAGCAGGTAGCAGACGTTGTTTCAAATGTAAACGGTACGGCTGATGTATTTGATGGCATCACGGTTACCGGGCCAACCATTAACGTGTTGCCTAACTATACAAATCTTGCGCAGTTTGGCATTACGCCATCCAATTTTCAGGCGCAATTGCAAACAGCGCTTGAAGGAAATGTTGCAGGCAGTGTGTATGATAAAGACCAGCAAACCGACGTGCGGATCATGTATGCGGGCAACAGCACACGCAGTCTTGACGAGATGAAACGGATGCAGATTTTTTTACCGAATGGCCAGTTGAAATCTATTGTATCGCTTGCAGATGTAGAATTGAATAAAGGTGAAGCAGAGATACAACGTGAAGACATGCAAAACATCGGCGTGGTGGAAGCGCGGCTTGATAACCGCGATCTTGGCAGCGCTATAAAAGAAATACAACAACAGGTCTCTACAAAAATTGCATTGCCACAGGGTTACAGCATTGAATATGGCGGCGCGTATGCGGATCAGCAGCAATCGTTTCATGAACTGCTCATCATACTCATCACATCAAGCCTGCTGGTGTTTGGCGTAATACTTTTTATGTTTCGCGATTACCGCATTGCACTCATTATTTTACTCGTTGCTATGCTCGGCATTGCAGGCAGTTTTATGGCATTATATTTTACCGGCACGCCGCTTAATGTGGGCAGTTACACAGGCTTGATAATGATCGTCGGCATTATTGGCGAGAATGCCATCTTCACCTTTCTCCAGTTTAAAGAATCATATAAAGAAAGCAACGATGCAGACGGCTCTGTTATCTATGCCATCTCCACGCGTCTTCGTCCAAAATTAATGACGGCACTGGGTGCTATTATTGCATTGATGCCAATAGCGTTAGGCATTGGCACCGGTGCACAATTGCACCAGCCATTAGCTATCGCCGTTATCGGTGGATTTATTATTGCATTGCCGTTGTTGCTGGTTGTGTTGCCAACATTTATAAGGATGATGTATAAGAATAGAAAGCAAGTAGTATAATTTTTGGGCGTGCCGCCAAGCTGCGCAAGGCGTCGGGCTATCCGCTACAAGTCCTCGCCACAAAAGCCAACACACAAAGGCTTCAGCTGTGGGCTTTACGCTTATATCCCTCACGCAGTTTTAATCAAGCTATACTTCAATCTTTCTCAATAGGTTAAAACTGTTTATTAGCTTTCTTCAAAGCTCCGCCGGAAAGCACAATTGCTGAACTATCCGCAATATGCAGTTGCAAGGTTTGTATTTGTGCATGACCAAGATCAAGTATTGTATAACCCTGTAAATCTGCTTTTACTGAATTTATGGTTATTGCTTCTTTGCTTTTTATTGGTGAAGATGATTGTACAAAAGTACCAGTGCCTTCGTTGCTGGTTTTGAATTTGGTAACTTTTGGTTCAGCTATTGACGGCGCAGTTTTATAATCCGGCGACATTTCAAAAACAATTTCTGAAGAATCTTTTTCGGAAATATTCAGTGAATCCAAAGCAGGTATCATACTTTCTACTTCAAAGTTTGATTTACCAGTCATGTTCACGCTTATGCTTTTTTGCTTTAACTTAAACATTTCAAAATTTGTGTTATAGCCATCAACAGATAAAAGTTCAGGCGAAAAGATGCGAACAGAAGTTGTGTTTTTCATCCAGAATATTTCATATTGATTTGCCGGGACAAAATCAAAATTTATAAACAGTGTATCATTACTTACATGTGTTTTTATTTCACCATTATGATACCTTTTCCATTCCTGGAGAATTCTTACAGAATATTTCGGGCTTTGCTCAAAAGCAATTCTGGTGCCGTTCCCGCCGGTTATCTTTAAATATTTAAAAGGTTGCTGTAATATATTTTCGTAGGTCCAGTAAATATCAGTTTTATCAATTTTATCATATTCATTTTTTAAAATAATGTTAGAAGACATTAACGCGCCGATCAATATGATTAGTAAGGTTAATAATATTTTTGATGTAAACTTCATAACTTATTTTTTAAAATTGTCTTTTACAAATTGATCGAACAATGCTTTTATTTCTTTAAAATCCATTTTTAAAAGATAAATGTTCCGCATAAATACTGGCAGTTCATTTTCTATAAATTGTTCGCGCCTAAAACTGAGTATGCGATCCATTGCATCATCTTCTGTAAAATAGCCTATGCCTCTTTTATTGGTGATAATATCGCGTTGCTGTAAAAAATCATACGCTCTCTGCACCGTGTTTGGGTTTACTTCCATATTCACTGCCAGGTCTCTTATGCTGATAATCTTTTCTCCCAACTTCCATTTCTTTAATAGAATCTGTTCGCATACATATTCTGCTATTTGTATATAAATCGCCGGGTTCTCTTTAAACTCCATGCATATAATTTAAAATTCTTTCTCACGCAAACGTGTAAATGACAAAAACCACAATATTGCAGGAATGATATACCATAAGCCGTAAAAAAACACCTTTGAAATTTGATCAGGCAATTCAATTGAACCTTCTTCTTTACCTACAGGTATAGTTACAGAATAAAAAATACTTGCATCGCTAATACTTCCAAAAAATATTTTAGCTACCAGCCAGTTCAATCCAATAAGACCGATAATAAGAACACATATACCAATAGCTGTTTTTATAAAAGGTATTTTATTAAAATACAATGTACCCAACATCATAATACCCATTAAGAGAAAGAATGTAGGATAAACTTTCCAGGCAACAATGCCGTTGAAATTAAAGATATAAACTGATTCATATTGCTCTTTATAAAACGGTGCAGATGGATCTAAATGATGATGATAAACAGATACAAAACTGCTATCCATAACCCGGTAAAATAGTAAGAAAATTATAGGGTATAAAATGCCGGCAATTAAAGCACTACATAGCCATTTTTCAAAATTGGAAGCGGGCAACGTTAAAAAAGATGCACCGCTGGCATTAGAAGAAAAGTAACCGAAAACAATTGAAGCTAAAAGACAACCGCCAATAGGAAGACCCCAGATAAAACTTAGGTTTTGTGCGGCGCTAAAACCGGTTATTGATTTTGCCACAACATACAATATTAGAACGAGCGTAAGTGATAATCCTGTAAATCCAAACGTTTGTACAGGTCTTTCCAATAATGTTTTTTTGAAAAGCTTTCCAAATCTTTTTGCATTGAATGCATTATTCATACTGCTTTATTGATTATTAAAAATTGATTTGGCAATAACAGGGTTTTCTGTTACTGCATTAAATAAATATTCAAGGTTTATTTTGGAGTCTTCGTGCTCTGTATTTTCAATTACTATGGCTTTCCCTTTTAATGTATCTTCTGAATATAATATTTTACCGGATGATGGAATTTCGCTCACAGTTTTAAAACATAATTTATCCGCTATCTCGTTAATGGAAGCGCTTAGAAGTAATTCGCCATTATCTACTATAATTACGCGGTCAATTAAATTATCAAGGTCACGTATTTGATGCGTAGAAATAAAAATGATTTTATCATCAGTAAATATGGAAGCAATCAGTTTACGAAATTCTATTTTAGAAGGAATATCAAGCCCATTGGTAGGTTCGTCCAGCAACAAAACTTTCGTATTGCAAGCCAGCGCAAATGCGATGATGAATTTTTTTTGCTGACCAAATGAAAGTGTGTTTAGCCTGGCTTTATCGTTTACATCTAACTGTTCAAGATAACTGAAAAATTGTTTTTCATTAAACGAAGGATAAAAGGGTGAGAACAAATTTTTATATCCATTAATAGTTAAAGCAGGCACATACACTTCTTCAGGAATAAAATATATAGTTTCCAAAAATGATGGCAATCTTTTTTTAGGAGCATAACCATTTATAGTAATATTACCATCTGTGGGAAACAACAAGCCGATAAAATTTTTAAGCAACGTAGATTTACCTGCCCCGTTTTTACCAAGTAATCCATAAATACTTCCCGCCTCAAGTTTGAGATTTAAATCTTTGTATAAAAGATTTCTTTTTTTATAACCAAAGGATAAGTTTTTAACTTCTATCATTAGTGTATTAGTTAAGTAGTACACTGCAATATTACTGCCTTTTATTTAAAAAAAAATTTATTTTTATTGTATTCATTGTCCAGCATCGTCTCCGCAGGGACGATGCGCTAAAAGTTCATCCGCAGTTTTCTAATGCCGATGCTAACTTCAATAACCATGATAAAAACAATTAAACATTATGAAAGAAGAAAGACTTGCAGTCTTAATTGATGCTGATAATGTGCCTTACGCAAACATCAAGGAGATGCTTGAAGAAATTGCCAAAGATGGTACGCCAACTATAAAAAGAATTTATGCGGATTGGACAAAACCTACTGTTGGCGGATGGAAAAATGTTTTGCTTGAAAACGCAATCACGCCAATTCAACAATACAGTTATACCACAGGAAAAAATTCAAGTGACAGTGCATTAATAATTGATGCAATGGATATTTTATACTCCGGAAAAGTTGATGGTTTCTGTATTGTTTCCAGCGACAGTGACTTTACCAGGTTAGCAATAAGATTAAGGGAAGCAGGAATGAAAGTATTTGGGTTTGGCGAAAAGAAAACACCTAAACCATTTATTACAGCCTGTGATAAATTCATCTATATTGAAATACTAAAACCTGAACCTGCCGTAACAATAGAAATGACCACTACAACTAAAAGCAAACCTAAAACTGAAGCAAAATCTTTAGATAAAATTGACCGGGAACTTATAATGCTGATAACAGAAAGTGTAGAAGATTTAGCAGACGAAAATGGCTGGACATTTTT
>JABDGW010000023.1 GCA_013285855.1 Bacteroidota bacterium | reverse complement strand
GGCAGTGTACAGCAAAAAAAAGAAAATGTACGTATCACTTTTATTCCAAGGCAAACAGGCATTGCAGAAACATTTGATGTAAATCCTGAACTGCTTGATGGATTTATTTTTTATAGCGATAGTTATTACGAAATAATTTACGACGATAGTTTTTTTTTAAGTGATAAAGCAGTTGTAAATAGTGATGGCAAAGTGCTTGCAAGGTTTGAAACTATTGTTCCAGATAAAGAATTGGCCGGTAAAAAAATAGAATACTTTATGAAAGATAAAGACATTTTTATTTCAGGTAAAGATGAAGAAAAAAATAGCCCGGAAATTTTTCGCATCCCTTCAGATTGGGTGAATACGCCGCATTTGCGTATTCGTTACAGTAATGATGAGGACAAATTTTATCTTGCTTCGTTTGGTGAGAAAACAATTGTAAATGAAAATGAAATTGCTTTAAGTGATATTAATCATCCTTTATGGGTTCATTTACCTGTAAACTCACGCATAGTGCTGAATGGAATTGTTGGCGTAAATATTTTTAAATCATAGAATATTACATCTTAATCTGAATGAATATACAAAAGTTTTTTGCTACGTTATATCGGGAAATTGAGGCATCTCTACTTCATAATAAGTTCAAAAATATAATAGAGATTTCTTCTTCGTCGAAATGGCGTTCTTAGGTTGTTCATCATAAAAGTCAGGCCTTAAAGATTCATTTTTAAATTATAGCAATGCTCAACATCATTCTTTCTTCATCTCTTTTTGGTGTTTGCCTTTTATTGCTTGCAGCCAATTTCAGAGATGTAAAAAAAACACACAAAAAAAATGGCTGATAATTTTTATGGCATTACAGATGCCGGAAAAATGCGTGATAACAATGAAGATAATTTCATTGCACAAACAATATTAAACGGAAAATATATTGCAGGTTGTGTAATTGATGGTGTTGGCGGATATGAAGGCGGCGAAATTGCTTCGGCACTTGCAAGAACAGCTATTATTAATACTATTAAAAAAGCTTCCGGTGATGTAATTAATGTAATGAAAAAATCATTTATTGCAGCTAATGAAAAGATAACACGGGAAAAGCAGACGAAAGGGGAGAACATGCAAATGGCATGTGTGGTTACGCTGGTACTTACTGATATAAAAGAAAATAAATTTTATTATACGCATGTTGGCGATACAAGGCTCTATCTTTTCCGCGATCACTCTTTAGTAAAAGTTTCCCACGATCATTCCTTTGTTGGTTTTTTAGAAGATAGTGGCCGTATAACAGAAGATGCCGCAATGAACCATCCCAAACGTAATGAGATAAATAAAGCCCTGGGTTTTAATGATGAAAAATTTTCAGAACCGGATTATATTGAAACAGGCGAATCACCTTTTTTACCCGGCGATATGTTATTAATATGCAGCGATGGCTTATCTGATATGATAAACAACAGGACTATCACCGGCATATTAAATTCACCACGAACAATAAAAGAAAAATCTGAAGCACTTGTAGAAGCCGCTAATCTCGCCGGCGGAAAAGATAATATAACAGTTGTGTTAATACATAACAACAAACCGCCTTTGCAACAGGAAGCAACAAAGCCTGTAATTGTAAAAAAAAACGAACCGGTTCAGGAAGTAATAACCAATAAAGAAATTATAAACGAACGTATTTCTGAAGAAAAACACAGAAGCGGAATTGGCGTAAGGTTTCTTGCAGTGCTTTGCCTGCTTTTACTTCTCGCACTGGCATGGTTTGTTTACAAAGATTATTTTCAAAATACAAACAGTAGCAAAAAAGAAATTATTGATGATGTATTGCCTGGTGTAAAAACTACCCGTGAAAAAATATTATCAGACAGCATAAACAATTCATCAACTAAAGAATTATTGCTGAAAAATTATTTTAGCCAAGCATCGCTTGTTATAAGTGATACATTGATTATTCGTGAAGATTCACTGCATATTAATGGCGGTGGTATTAATTTAATTGCAGATTCTTTATATAAAGGCGCTGCTATTATGCTATCTCCAAATTGCAAATACATTTTATTAGACAGCTTAATGCTTGAAAATTTCGATATAGGAATTTTAGTAAAGAACAAAGCGCTTCATTTAAAAAATGTAAGATTTAAAAATTGCCTCACACCTGTAATGTATGCTATGCAATTGCAAAATGACCAAAACATTTCAGGTGATATTTCAGACAGCTTTCAACTTAAAACTGATTCAGCAAAAACACGCATTACTAAAAAATGAACGCAGCTACCAGTCAATCTATAAACAGGAATACGGAAAGGATTTTTTTGCTGCTGATAAGTGCAGTAATGGCTGTGCTGTTTTATAAAATGTACATTGTATTGAATGCTGATTTTAATGAAGTGCCTTCGCGTTTAAGTAATGGAACAGTGATTAACTTAAACGATCCGCATCCTGCACAAAACATGAAACAGCTTTTGCAAACAGGCCGTTATTTTCGCGATGAAAAGGATATTGATTTAATCACTTCAACATGTGAAAAAGCGAGGCTCGCCGACAGTATTCCCATTGATAATATTGGTGATCTAAATAAAAAGCAATACAGTGTAAATGCTGAAACAGCGTTGGAACTTGGAGGCGAATCATTTAAAAGAAGGGTAGCGGCTGAAAGAATTGCTTTAGGTTTTTCAAAAGATGACAGCGCTGTATTTGCGCTGCAGCAAAAAAGCGCTGTTGGTTCTGAAAATAATTTGCAGATGGGAACGTACAGTATAAATGGTACAATAAAATCCTTTGGCGATATTCCGGTTTCACATGCAATTGTTCGTTTGCAATTGATTTTACCACAGGATAGTTTATACAGCAACAATGTTGAAGAGGTTGAGAACGAGTTAAAAGAAAATACAATCACTGTAAGAAAGATTTATGCAGTTGATTCATTGAACAATAAACAACTGCAGTCTTTAACTGCTTATGTACAAACAGATGAACATGGAAATTTTTCTTTTAAAAATTTACCGGATAATAAAACGTATGAGATACTTCCGTTGCAGTTCAACTATACATTTGGCCGTTCACAAGGCATTGAGAAATTAGATCACAATGCAGGCTTCACTTTTTATCGTTCACCGCACCAGTTAAAACTTTTTTCAACCAAAGATTTTAATTCATTAAAAAAAGAAAAAGCATTTATAGTAAGAACACCTGCTGATGCAATGCAATGGTTTTGGATTATAGTGAGTGGTTTTTTTGCGGGCTTTATTATGCTGCATATAATCATGAGTATTTGGTTCAGGCATGCAGATCAGTTAATTCTTCCTGTAGTAATGATAATAACAGGGTTATCATTCATTACATTATTAAGTCTCCAGGATGCTTTGCGGGATTGGTTTTTGGCCAAAAGCACTTTTTATTATTTTATAGCAGGAATAGGTGGAATACTCCTTTTGTTATTGTTTGATTTAAAACTTTTCACTACTGATTCAAAATTATATCGTGTATTTATACTTACTAAAACTAAGTTAGCCGCAAATGGCTGGCCCTGGGCAATTATTGCAAGCGGTTTATTAATGATGACCATTTTATTTGGTTCAGGCCCTGAAGGCAGCGGTGTAAAAGTTAATCTCTTCGGTTTTCAGCCGAGCGAAATTGTAAAGTTTGTAATTGTAATTTTTCTTGCAGGATTTTTTGCAACAAACGAACAATTTATTTCATCATATAATTCATGGACGAAGCGTAGCCGTTTTTTTGTATTTGCATTAACTGCAATATTGGCAACCATTTTTCTTTTTTTGATATTAGGCGATTTAGGCCCTGCGATGGTTTGCTGTTTTACATTCATTGTTTTATTTTCTTTTTCAAGAGGTGATTTTATTCACATGGCATCGTCCGTAATTTTTTATGTGCTTGCTGTTTGGTTATCTGCGAATGTTTTGCTTGCCACTGCAATTACTGCTGCATTTTTTATTTTGTATACTTTGATTGTTACAAAAAAATTAAGTGAGTCATCGGTAATGGCACTTGTTGTTATTGCTGCATTTTTACTGTTGGATAAAATTCCATACATCTCACAATATTTTCCCGGCCCAATGCAAAGATTGATTGACCGCAAAGCAATTTGGCAAGACCCATGGAATAATGAAGTATTTGGAGGCGACCAGGTTGCAAACGGAATCTGGGCAATGGCAAGCGGAGGTATAACAGGACAAGGTGCAGGAGAAGGTTTTGCAAAAACAATTCCCGAAGCGCATACCGATATGATCCTTCCTTCAATGGGTGAAGAGTTTGGTTTAGCAGGAATAATATCTGTGTTTATTATCTTTTTAATTTATTTACATCGCTCAATTATTATTGGAAGGCAAACAGGAAGGCCATTTCTTTTTTATATATGCGCCGGCATTGGCATAGCCACTTTCATACAATTTTTATTGATTGCAGGAGGGTCAGTTGGTGCGCTGCCTTTATCAGGTGTGGCGTTACCATTCATGAGTTATGGAGGTTCATCGTTAATTGCAAATATGCTGGCTGCAGGATTTTTGTTATCAGTATCAACAGTACAGGGTTCACCTGTTCAAATAAAATATATTGCGAAGCAACAGGATAAAAATTTAATACCCGGGTTGCTTGCTGCATGTGCAGGAATTATATTGCTTGGCATAAGTGTTTCAAAATATTTATTTGATAATACAAAATGGATTGTGCAGCCTGCGTTGGTTGCAGATAAAGGCGGTTCAAGAATGTTTAGTTATAATCCGCGTATAAATATATTGATGAGTAAACTGCAGGCAGGAAATTTATTAGACAGAGATGGAAGAATTCTTGCGACAAGTCACCAGGAATTGATCAATACGCAACGCGATTCTTTGCTTGCTTTAAATATTCCGCAGCAGGATATTGATGCAATGTTTTATAAAAGACTGGATCGCTATTATCCTTTTGGTGAACAAACGTTTTTCTGGACCGGCGATGAAAATACCAATGTATTTAATGGCGCGTCAAACGGGTATTTTGCAGAATACCGCGAAGCGGAAGAAATGCGTGGCTTCCCAATTCCTGCAAACAGTTTTAGTGTAAGTGCTACAAGATACAGAGAGCAGCGTTTTTTGCCGCAAACTTCAGTTGAAATGAGTGTTGAGAAAAAAGATTACAGCGCATTGGCGCCTTTATTAATTGAAGGTATAAACAGCAAAGCAGTTGATTCATTCAAACAACAAAACCGTGATGTGCGATTAACATTGGATGCTGCTTTGCAAACAAGAATTCAGCAATCGTTGCAAACAGATGATTCACTAATTAACAATAGAATTTCTGTTGTTGTGATGGAAGATAAAACCGGAGACGTATTGGCTTCAGCAAATTATCCTTTGCCGCAGGTTAATGATTGGGATATGTTGAATCTTACACCTGCAGAACAAAATCAATTAACCGGATGGATCACAGATAATGATCTTGGTTTTACTATTGCAACACAACCTGGCTCAACAGCAAAATTGATAACAGCATTGGCAGCGTTTAATAAATTAGGCATTGATGCTGCCAAAAAAGTTATCGTTGTGCATCCTCAGGATTTAATTAGAACAAAAGGTTATGAACCTGATGAAGCGGGCAACATTAATATTGAGCGTGCTATCGTTCGGTCAAACAATTCTTTTTTTATTCGTCTTGCAAATGAAGACCAATTGCAGGAATACATGGGTGATCTGTATTTGAAATCAGGAATGTTTTTACATGGTGTTGGTGGTTATTATTATGATTATGATGCAGATAATCAGCAGCAACAAAATGCATGGAAAGATATCTGGCGTAAAACTGAATTTACCAGTATTAAACATTATGATCCGAATAATATAAGAAGAACACGTGGTAAAGGTGTATCCGGAATGGCCTGGGGGCAAGGTGAATTAATTGCAACACCGGCAGCGGTTGCAAGAGTTGCATCAGGCATTGCAAATAATGGAACGATGATGCAAAGCCGTTATGTGTTAAGTGTGAATGGCACACAAACGCATCTTGAAAAAAGCATTCCATTTGCAAATGATTCTGCTTATGCAAAGCTGATGACGAAATATATGATTGAACAAAGTGCACCTAAAGTTTCTAAATTAGGAATTGCTGTTGCAGGAAAAACCGGAACGCCGGAACGCATTTTAAAGAACGAAAGAATTAATGATGGCTGGTATGTTTTCTTTGCACCGGAACCAAATGACAGCGGTCACATAGTTGTTTGCGTGCGCATTGAAAATTGCCAGGGCTCAAGCGTTGCAGTTAAACTTGCAGGCAAACATGTTGTACCTATATTATTGCAGATGGGTTATATAAAAGGATTTGCAAAGTCAACTGTTGACCGTAAACCGTTAATCGAAAATCAAAAACAGGCAACAACAAAACAGATGCTTGTCGACAGTAATCGTTTAGCAGTGAAACATCAATAATAATTTGTCAACTAAATAAACAAGTACAATGCTTAATTTATTCAAACAAAATAAACCGAAAGATATAAAAGCATTAAGAAGTGAAATTATTGACTTTATAAAAGTGCAATTGAAAAAGGCGGAAAGTGGCGAAGGAGGCAATATCAAAGGGTTGCAGTTATACATAACCTGCGATCCGCAGGATAAATTTTTATATGAAGGCGCTTTGTATATTGAAGATCAAAATAAATTTAAAGAAGAAGTACAAAAGGTTGCTGATGATTTTGCAATTGCACTTCCTGAAAACTGGTTATTGCAAATTGTATCCGATGAACCAACTCCGCCTGAAGCAATACAATCATCGGATGTTGGCATAGCCTTATTCATATCAACAAAACAAAAACCATCGGTACATAAAGAAGCGGTTGCTTATATAAAAGTTTTGAATGGCGAGGCGGAAGAAACAGTTTACACTATTCATTCATCCAACAAAAAAATTAATATTGGCCGCGAGAAAAAAGTGCAGTTGGCAGATGGTTATTTAAGACAGAATCAAATTGCTTTTCCTGACATCAGCAACAATAAAAGCAATAAATCTATCAGCAGGCAACACGCACATATTGAATGGAACGATGAATCAGCCGCATTTTTTTTATTTGCAGATGAAGGTGGAATTCCTCCATCAAACAAAGTAAAAGTAAAACCGGAACAAGGGCAGGAAATTAAATTGATTACTACAGAAATCGGGCATCAATTAAAAGAAGGAGATCAGGTAATGTTGGGCGAATCGGCGTTGCTTGAGTTTAGTTATTCAGATAAAAATGTTTAAAATTTAGAATTAAAATAATAGTAATAAAAACTGAATTACCATGTCCAGGAAACTAGACATTTTTTAAAAATGATGCGATTAAAATTATACATAGATTTCTCCTATCGTCGAAATGACGTTGCAAATGGTTCATTTATTGTAAAACATTAAACATTTATAATTAATGAGTAAAGTTTTTACAATAACATCGGGTTTGGAAAATATGGGTGCGCTTAAAACAGGCGGGCAAGGCTCAGTGTATAAAGGCAAACGCACCGGCGAAATACTTACGGCTATAAAATTATTGCCAACACCTATCTATAGTGAATCGGCAGAGGATAAAAATTTTACACGTTTTCAAAATGAAGTTGAGAAGCTTAAAAAAGTAAATGAACAACCTAACCCTAATGTTGTAAAAATTTTAAGTTCTGGCATTACAGAAACCGGCAATTTTCCATACATAGAAATGGAATTTATTGAAGGCCCCGATGTGGAAGAATTATTGCAACCGCCACATGCACCGGTGTTTACAATTAAAGAAGCATTAAAAGTTGCAGAGCAGTTATCAGGAGCATTGGCGCATTGCCATCGCTTTAATGTAAAACATGGGGATATAAAAAGCAACAATATAAAATTTAATGTGCGCACAGGTAATTATGTATTGCTTGATTTTGGTTTGGCTATCATGAGTGATGAAGACCGCAGAACAAGCCTGCGGCATGCAGGTGCAATTGAGTTTATGGCGCCCGAACAAAATGAAGGCAGGATGTATTTTGAAACTGATGTGTACAGCTTTGGTGTAATTATGTTTGAATTGCTTGCAGGTACAGTTCCGTTTCCTTTGCATGATAAAGGAGAAACAGCACGCAATGCGGTGATGCTTGCACACATGGAAACACCGCCGCCAAATATTTTTACATTAAGAGGAAAAGCTTTGTCTGAAAGCTGGAGTAATGAAAAGAAAGAAAATGAAATGCAACTGCCTGAATGGATGTTCAGCATGATCTATCGTTGCCTTGAAAAGAAACCGGAAAGCCGTTTTGCAAGCGGGATGGCTTTGCATGATTATATAGTTCAGAACAGCGTTTGGTTTAATGCAAAAGAAAGTTCTGAGCAGGTTAAATTGCTAAAGCAGGAAAACAAAAAATTACTCGAGCAAAATAAAAACCTGCAAATAGAATTGCAGCAATTGCGGTCAGGAAAAAAAAGCAGCCTGCCTCAAACATCAAATGATAATACAGTTGTTCAGCCAAAAAGTAAAGCAACAAAAACAGCTAAAGTTTTTTTATGGATACTTGCCGGTTTGTTTGTAGCCGCCGTATTTGTGTATGCACTTCAAACCAATAATAAACTATCTGGCATTACACAAAATAATCGTTCGGTTGCTCAAACAGATACTTCTAATAATTTAAGTGCAGAAGAACAACAACAGGTAAACGCGCAATTGCTAAATGCAAAAAATTTATGGCGTGATAATAATAAAGAAGCGGCACTTAATATTTATCAACAATTATCGCAACAAAATGTTCCGCAGGCAATGTTTATGTATGCAAACTTTGCGTTGCAAAATAAAAACGACAGAATAAATTGTAACGATGCTTTTGCGTTATTGGAAAAAGCAAATGAAAAAAATTATTTGCCTGCAACAACTTTACTTGGTTTTTTATATGCTTACGCTGATGATGAAAACACACTTAAACAATTAAATTATTATTCCCGTTGTGTTTTTCCTTCCAATGTTTATAAAGGCGCACATCTTTTAATGGAAGCAACTTTACAGGGCGATGTAACGGCTGCGCAATGGTTAGACAAATTGAATACTAAACCATCCAATCAGTAATCAAACACGATTGATTATAATTTTCATGTAACCAGCTTTTGTAACTCCGGTTAAGTCCCGCACATGCGGGAAGTATGCTGAACCTATCAATAGTTCTTCAAGTTGTTATGATTGCCGTTCGTGTGCTTGTATTTTTTTACAAATGGTTTATTCTTTGTATTCCGGGTTAATGTATAGAGAAAGCAAATAAATTCTTTGTACTGATATATTACTTCTTAACAAAAGCGCAAACAAAAAAGACTATCAATTTTGATAGTCTTTTATTTATAAGGAAACTAAATATTAATAATCCATTCCCATTCCACCGCCGCCTGGCATTGCCGGTGCAGCAGATTTAGGTTCAGGCTTATCAGCAATTACGCATTCTGTTGTTAACAACATACCTGCAATAGAAGCTGCATTTTCCAAAGCTACACGGGTAACTTTAGTAGGATCTATAATACCGGCAGAAAATAATTTTTCATATTTTTCTGTGCGTGCATTAAATCCAAAATCACCTTTGCCTTCTTTAATTTTCTGAACAACGATTGAACCTTCGATACCTGCATTGGCAACTATCTGGCGCAATGGTTCTTCCAATGCACGTTTAACGATGTTGATACCTGTTGCTTCATCTTCATTATCGTTGGTTAATTTATCCAACGCTTCAACGGCACGGATGAAAGCTGTACCGCCACCAGGAACTATTCCTTCTTCAACCGCAGCACGTGTAGCATGCAATGCATCATCAACACGGTCCTTCTTTTCTTTCATTTCCATTTCAGTTGCAGCACCAATATTTAATACAGCTACACCACCGCTTAATTTAGCAAGGCGTTCCTGTAATTTTTCTTTATCGTAATCAGAAGTTGTTGATTCGATCTGTGCTTTAATCTGGTTAATACGTGCAGTGATATCTTCTTTTTTTCCAGAACCGCCAACGATGGTTGTATTGTCTTTATCAATAGTAACTCTGTCAGCGCGACCTAAATAAGTTAAGTCTGCATTTTCTAATTTATAACCTTGTTCTTCACTTACTACAATACCTTTTGTAAGTGTAGCAATGTCATTCAGCATTTCTTTTCTGCGATCACCAAATCCAGGAGCTTTTACAGCAGCCACTTTAATTGTACCGCGAAGTTTATTCACGATCAAAGTTGCCAAGGCTTCGCCTTCCAGATCTTCAGCAATGATCAATAAAGGAGCACCTTGCTGAGCAATTTTTTCAAGAATATGAAGTATGTCTTTCATTGCACTTATCTTCTTATCATAAATAAGAATATAAGGCTTTTCCAATTCAACTTCCATCTTTTCGCTATTGGTAACAAAGTAAGCAGAAAGATAACCGCGATCAAATTGCATACCTTCTACAATTTCAATATTGGTATCAGTGCCTTTTGCTTCTTCAACAGTGATAACACCGTCTTTACCAACTTTACCAAATGCTTCTGCAATTAATTTTCCGATAGTATCATCGTTGTTTGCAGAAATAGAAGCAACCTGCTGAATTTTGCTTGCATCTGCGCCAACAGTCTGAGACTGTCCTTTCAAATGTGCAACAACTGCAGTTACCGCTTTATCAATACCGCGTTTCAAATCCATTGGATTAGCGCCGGCAGCAACATTCTTTAAACCTTCACTGATTATTGACTGAGCCAAAACAGTGGCAGTTGTTGTACCATCACCTGCAATGTCTGCAGTTTTAGAGGCTACTTCTTTCACCATTTGTGCGCCCATGTTTTCAATTGAATCTTCAAGTTCAATTTCTTTGGCAACGGTAACACCATCTTTAGTAATTGATGGAGCGCCAAATTTTTTCTCTAACACTACATTGCGTCCTTTAGGACCTAACGTAACTTTTACCGCGTTCGCTAAAATATCAAC
This sequence comes from Bacteroidota bacterium, assembly GCA_013285855.1. Taxonomy (GTDB): domain Bacteria; phylum Bacteroidota; class Bacteroidia; order Chitinophagales; family Chitinophagaceae; genus Parafilimonas. Next base: position 29,451 of record JABDGW010000023.1, on the reverse strand, counting down.
GCCGCGTTTCATTTTATTTCTTGCTTCAATTTCGAAGAAGAGTTGTTTAGACATAATATTAATTTGAAAATTTAATAATTAGATAATTTGACAATCAGGAATTCAAATTCAATTGGCACATTGTCAAATTGCCGAATTGATTGATTATTTAAACTATCGCGAGTATATCGCTTTCTCTCATAATAAGGTAATCAGTTCCTTCAATGCTGATTTCAGTTCCGGCATATTTGCCATAAAGAACAGTATCACCTGCTTTTACAGTTACAGGCTCGTCTTTTTTGCCGGGGCCTGCAGCAATTACAGTTCCGCGTTGGGGTTTTTCTTTGGCAGTGTCGGGAATGATAATTCCGCCTGCAGTTTTTTCTTCGGCTTTAGCCGGTTCTACTATTACCCTGTCATGTAGCGGGGTAACCTTAATGTCTGTTTTAGCCATAGCTTGTATAAATTTTAAAGTTTTAAACTAATGTGAAGATGCAATCTGCTATCAATTTTTTTGCCACCTAATTTAAAAGGCCAAATTTTCACGAATGCTTTACCATTGGCAGCTTAATTGAGCGCGTAAAGGAAAGGTTTCCTGTAAGAATGACAAAATTTCACTTCCAACCATTTAAAAACTAATGGCAACTTTAGCTTTTTTGCTGTTGGAACTATGTGTCCATTTAGGGCCGGATTTAAGAATATCTATAGCTTTTGCATTATGCTGTTCATCTAGTGGTTTGGTTATCTTAATATCATAAGGGTTGCCATTGTTGTCAATTAAAAATTCAATTTCAACAAGATCCTCGGAATTTGTGAGTAGGGCATTGGTAGTGTCCTTATTTAATTTGCTCATTACATAATTATTAAAGTTTGCCCATCCACCAACAGGAGAAGCGGAGTCTTTAGAAATTTTTGACTTTTTTGAGATACCTGCTGTTGTTAATATTACATCATTAACCCCGGAATTGGTCCCTCTTAAAATTATAGGATCATTATTGCCTGATTTAAGGTTTGCAGTTCTACTTTCGTAACCTATTGTACTTGCAGTTACATTAATTATACTGTCATTTTTTTTCAGTGAAAAATTGCCATTAACATTGGTAAAGGTTGCTGTCTTTTTATCTGCCGACTGAACAATTACACCTGCAACAGGATTGCCATTTTCATCAAGTACTTTTCCGGAAAAGGTGTTGGGCAAAACATTACTATTGCTGTCATTCTTTGAATTTAATGTTATTTCTTCACCCAAAGTTTTTGAAGCTGCTTTGTTTTGCATGGGAGCTGACATAGCCATTGCTGTTATGCTTGTTTCAGCTTGCTGTGAATCTTCACTTGTTGAAGTCAGGTTGCGTTTAGCTGGTTTTTTTTCTAAAGTCTTTTCTTTTTTAAGATTTTTATTTTCGGCTATTAATAATGTTGTATCCTGTTTTGCACCTGGTGCGATAAGGCCTGATGATATAGAATCTTCAAATGTGTTTTTAATAACTTTATCTTTCTTTATTTGTGCTGTCTGCTGTTGTTTATTTGATGATCTTAAAAAGTACGAGAAAACTGCACCAGCTCCAGCCAAAATAATAACAAGTGCAGCAATACTTAGCCATTGTGTTTTACGATTGAAAGCAACAACTTTTGATTCTTTCTTTTGCTGAGATAACGACGCATTTATAGCATTCAAATGTTGTTTGGCAATTGCAGGATCAATATCGGTATATCCTTCAATGGCATCCGCTAAGAACGTATCCTGCAGCGCGGCTTTTTCAATAGTATGCATTTCTGCAGCAGACATTTTGCGTTGCAGGTAACGCTGAATATCTTCAAACGAATAATTAATATGTGTAGATGGTTCAGCCATTTTTTTCCATACAAAGTTTTAAATTACGTCTTCCGTTTTGAATAAGGCTGCGCACCTTACTCCATTCATAACCCGTTACTTCAGCAATTTCATTGTAGCATTTGTTGTCAAGATAAAATAACTGAATGCTTTGCTTTTGTTCACCAGGTAAATGTTCAATGCAAAATTCCAGTTTTTTTAAATCATTTTCTTTTTCCAGCACGCTATCCAGATGCGTAAAGTCCTCCGATTGCATAACCGTTGATGTAAATTCTACGGTAACCATTTTCTTTTCTTTTCTCAGTTGCATAAGGCAATGATTTTTAGCAACAACATACAACCAGTTTTTAAAATTTTCCACTTCATGTGTTTGCAGCTTCGCTAAAAGTTCCTGGTAAATATTCATCATTGCATCTTTTGCTGTTTCTGCATTTTTTAAATATTTAACGCAAACACCGTATATCAAATCAGTATAGCGCAAATACAACTGCGCCAGTATTTGCTGATCAAAATCTTTTTTAAATTGAATCAGCAATTCTTCATCCGTTAATGCTGCAATTGATTTTATATGTTTAAGCTGCGCCGACAAATCTTTTCTTCTTTTTGGTATTTAAACCCTTGCTTTACTATAAAGATAAACCACAAAGGCACGAAGACGCAAAGATGCACAAAGCTTAGCGAAACTTCCTGCCTTCGTGTCTTCGTGGTTTAATTTTTTAATACCGGGAAAATAGATTTTAAAGCATTATGTAATTTAAAAATTAGCTGCATCTTAATTATAAATCAACTGACATGCAAAAACAAACCAGCATATATATTCCAAAGCCTTGCCATGAGACTGGAATAAAATGACATCAACCCAACAGGGAAAATTTTGTGCAAGCTGCAGCGTACACAGAAAAACTTATTGTTCAATAAAAAAAATTGCAGGTCTTACATCTTGTTTCATTAAACAAATTATAAAACCTGCAAAGTGATTAATAGAAAATAGAACTATTTTGTTAGCTCAATGGCTGCTGCATCTTTACCTATAGATTCTCCGTAAACATGTCCTATATCAACTGATTGCTGGTAATGTATTCCTCCATATACACGTGATTGTCCACATTCAAGCGCAGCTTGTTCAAATGAGTTATAGCTTCTTGGTGCAAACCCACGGAAATCATAAGTATGATCAGTAAAATTGTAATGATAACCAAGTTCATTACTTAAAGCTTCCATTACCGAAGAAGTAATAAAAGCATGTGCTGCCGGATATTCAGGATGATTAGGTGTTATGATAAGCGGCAACCATGTACTGTCAATGTTCTTTTTAATATAGGTTACCGGGCGCAACTGGTTGTATTTATATTTTGATCTCCAGCATACCACCGTTGCATCCCACATAGCTATACCTGCTTTTACATACACCTGTTCAGCTTTGGCAAGTGTTGCATTTGAATTTTTAAGAATCTGGTTTATGATAGAAATATTATGACCCATCGGCGTATAACCTATTCCAACGCCTACATCGTTCCAAAAAAAGGCAATGTTCTTTTGATCATCGGTAAGTGATTGGGAAACTTTATAAACGTTATTCGCCATTGCATAAAAATCCGATCCTTTTTCGTCTGAATAATTTCGCGGCGGCTTCATGGTTGTGCCTTTTGAATGTATTCTTAAAAAAGTTCTGCAATTGCCTTCATAAGGTGCTGCAGCAGGTAAATACAGCGGAGGTGTGGGTACCCATAAGCCGGGACCAACTGGTGGCGTATATGGATCATTTACATGATTAAAAAGATCTGTTTGTGCCCACCGAAAAATAGTTGCCGCAACAGAATCACCAAATGTTTGTGAGCGCGCAACAACAGCAGCACCAACCAAAGAAGTATATTTATCGTTGTAGGCTTTTTCCAATGAGTCAATTGAAGCATGATTTGCTGTAGTGAGAGCCGGAAATAAATCTCTTGTAATATTTGCCATTGCTTCATTTGCGCTGATTACCCACGAATATTTTTTATTATCATCAGGCACAGGCATAACAGGCATTTCTTTTAACTGTCTTTGTAAACTTATTGAGTTGTTGATTTCAAAACGTGCAGCTTCATACAATGAAATACCTGTATAACCAAACAAACGGTTTGCTGCAACGGGTGGAACCGCAGGATTAGCCTGAAGTAGTAATTGCAATTGCAGATTGTACCAGTCTATTGCAACCGATGCGTTATCTTTTTGTAATGATGCAGGCAGAGCATTTGAAGCAAGGTTAGTATTAACCGCTTCGCGATTCATATCTTTTTGACATGAAGTAAAAAGAGCAATCGCTGTTATCAGCAAAGCGAAAAACTCTTTAGCTTTTGGAATTTTTGTTTTCATAAAATAATTTTTAGTGATTGAAACTATTTTAAGGAAACGCAAAGCAGCATTAACATTGAGTGATCTGCGGGAATGAATTAGTGGATTGCGATTGTATAAATATGGAAAGCTATCAGGTAGAAATATGCGTAATAAGCTTAAGCAATTCTTCTTTTTTATTTCGCGATACAGGAACTGTGATATCGTTGTTTAATACCAATGAACCACCTTCTCCTTTTATATATCGAATAGCATATTGAAGGTTTACAAGATAGGAGTTATGTAACCTGAAGAATGGTTGCATGTTAAGCAACTCTTCAATATCTTTTAATGTTTTTGAAACAAGTATTTGCTGACCGTTATTAAGATAAATATTAGTGTAATTGCTCTTGCTTTCACAATACACAATATTATTTAGCGGCACTAATTCGTAGCCATGCATAGTTGGTAAAGCAATCTTTTGAAATGAAAGATCATTGCTTTTTTTGATGTGCGTTAGCAAAGCATTTAGCTGGTTAAAAGAATTATGTTGATTGCGTTTTAAATGATTATCAATTGATGATCTCAGTTCGTCTTTATCAACAGGTTTTACAAGATAATCCAGTGCGCCAAATTTTATGGCACGTATTGCATACTGATTGAAAGCCGTTGTAAAAACAATATCAAAATTTATATCAGCTAATTTTTCCAGCATTTCAAAACCGCTCATGCCGGGCATCTCCACATCAAGAAAAATTAATTGAGGTTGTTGTTTATAAATTTCGCTCAATCCTTTTTCAGCGCTCATGCAAATTGCTGCAACTTCAACTTCAGGACAATATTGCTGCAGTTGCCATTGCAGGTTATCGCTGCAATGTTTTTCATCATCTATAATTAAAGCTTTAATCATTTTTATAAGGTATATTTATAGATACGCAGGTACCGGTAATTTGTCCATGTTCATCTTTCAGTTGTTCGGTTTTTATTTTTAAGTTTTCATTCCCTGTGTTATCGGCAAGTTGCAAACGTTGTTGCGTTAATTCAATACCTAAAGATTTTTTATTGACCTGGCTTATTTCTTTTAAGTTTTTTATGCCAACACCATTATCACAAATTGAACAATGCAATGTACCATCATGCAGATGCATGTTTATATCAATCTCACCAGTGCCATTTTGTTTTGGATGCAATCCATGCCAAATAGCATTTTCAACAAAAGGTTGTATTAACATTGTTGGTATCATTACAGATGAAACATCAGTTCCATTCAAATCAATTGTATATTGAAAGGGTTTTTCAAATCGCAATGCTTCCAAATCCATATATAATTTCAAACATGAAATTTCATCTTCCAATGGCACAAATGATTTGCCGGATTGTTCCAAAACAATGCGAATAAGCTTTGCAAACTTGGTTAAATAATCTGCAGCTTTTACTGCGTCATTATTTATAATAAACCTGTTGATAGAATTAAGACAATTAAAAATAAAATGCGGGTTCATTTGTGCACGTAAAGCCTGTAGTTCTAATGCTGTTGCCTGCTGTTGCATTTCTATTTTTGTTTTTTCATTCTGTAATTGTTGTAGCCGCAGTTCATTTTCTAACTGTAGCTTTTCATTTTTACGTTTAAGCATTATCGTACGAAAAATAATAACGCCAATTAAAAACAGACCTATAATACTTCCTGTAAGAATTTTTTTTTGCAGCGATTCCTGTTCAAGTTGCTGCTGCTGAATTTTTATATGCTGATCTTTCATTAATTTCTCTTTATCCATCAATTCAATCTTGTGCTCGTATTTATAAGCTGCAATTTTACCTTTGGTTTGATCATTCATTACCGCTTCCTTCATCGCTATATAGTTTTGATAATAATAGAAAGCACTGTCGGTTTGATGCAAACGGTTATAAACAGTATAAAGTATTTCATAACCATCACGAATAGATGGCTTTGATTTTACATGGATTGCCATTGATAAACCTTGCCTGGCATAAGTGATAGCTGAATCATTATTATATAGCGCTGAATAAGTTTTGGCTATATCTAATAGAGAACGTTTTACCTGCATGTGATCATTTAATTGACGATTATAGATCAGCCCTTTAAAAAAATAAGGCAACGCTGTATTGTATTGTTTTAGACAGAGAAAATATTCTCCTTTGCTTACTACAAAAAATCGCAAAGTGCTTGCATCAGCTTTGGTAGAGTCAAATAAATTGTAATAATATAGCGCGGAATCAGTTTTATTAGCCTGGGTTAACAATTGCGCGTATTCTGTAAGATTCCAGGCATTTAGAAATTGATTACCTTTTCCAGAAAACAGCTTGCGCCAATAGAATAATGCTGTGGGATAATCTTCTAATAACATATACATAAGACCCATCACCCAAAGCTCATGAATAGTGTACCTGGTGTTATTGCCGGGGGATGTCTTTTCTCTGTCAATAAGTTTTTGTTGCGCTTCTAATAATTTATCATATTCACCTCTTTCACGATAAATATCTGTCATTGATTCTAATGCATTTACTATACGATCATCATCGCCGGTTTTTTTTGCCCATTCATAACACAGTGTGGAATTAATTAATGCCTCATCATAGTTACTTTGTTTGCATTGCAAGCTGCTTAATTGCCAGTAAGCAATAGCAATTTTATTTTTATTGGAAGTGAGGCTAAACCATTTTAGTGCTTGATGCGCTAATTGTTCTGCCTGAAAAAAATCACTGTAAAAATTTGCTAAACCAGCTTTCTCCAAATAAGCTTCAGCCATGCCATGTTCATAATTTATTTTTTTTGACTCTTCATAAACTAGACTTACGTAATATAATGCCGAATCTTTATTTATTGGATATGAGTAAAAGATATAATGCTCTCCTATTAAAGCCAGTTCCTCTATTCTTGCGGTATCATGTAATGAAGGCAGTACTTTTTTTAAGCTGTCAATGGTTTTGGTTTGAGCATAAAGAGTCTGAAATAAAAAAAATACACTAACTACAACACATAAAAAGAATTTTACAAAATGATATTTAGTTGAGTTGAAAAACATAAAGAACTAATTCTGGTTTCTTGTAATTGACAGCAACAATTGAAAGTTATGATTTTTCCAAATCATTTATGTAATCAATAAACCGTCTGCATCTTAGAATAAGTACACATTCATTATTCGATAACCAAATAATAAATATTTTTTATGAAGAAGATTTTATTTGCGGGCATTTTGCTCGCCTTGCTATCTTTTGCTTTCGCTTACAAAAACGAAAGAACAATAACAGGTACTATCAAGGATAAAAATGGAAATCCAATTGCTGGCGCAACTATAACAGTGAAAGGAGCGAAGGTTGCGGCTATATCTGACGTTAATGGAAAGTTTTCGCTAACTATTGATGACAAGACAAAAACCATCGAAGTTTCTTATGTTGGTTATAAAATAGCGACAATAAAGCTTAGTGACAAATCTGAATATGCAATTATACTTAAACCGCAAACTTCAAATCTTAATGAAGTTGTGGTCGTTGGTTATGGTGTTAATGAAGATGAAGCGTCAAATTTTTATTCACCTCAAATTCAGGGAAGGATAGCTGGGCTTTCAATTGAAAATAATAAAAGTGCTCAATATTCTTCACCGATGATTTTAAACGATGAAGAAGATAAAACACAAGACGATAGTTCGCGCTACAACAATAATTTCAATACAGAAGGTGACGATCGCATTGTTGAGAATCCATTCTTAAAAACAAATGATAATCCGCTTTCAACTTTTTCAATTGATGTTGATGCAGCATCCTATGCAAATGTTCGTCGTTTTATAAATGAAGGTGAGCTGCCACCTGCAGGGGCTGTGCGTATAGAAGAATTCATTAATTATTTTACTTACAATTATCCGCAACCGCAAAATGATGATCCATTCAGCATCAATGCAGAAATTTCAAATTGTCCATGGAATACAAATCATAAACTCGCGTTGATCGGTTTACAGGGAAAGAAAATTTCAACCCTCAACCTTCCAGCGTCAAATCTTGTTTTTTTAATTGATGTAAGCGGCAGTATGGATGAACCAGATAAATTGCCATTGGTAAAATCATCTTTAAAATTATTGGTTGATCAATTGCGGCCTCAAGACAAAGTTTCGCTAGTTGTGTATGCGGGCAATGCAGGTTTGGTGTTGCCTTCAACAAGTGGCGATGATAAAATAAAAATTAAGGACGCGATTGATGCATTGGATGCAGGTGGTTCAACAGCAGGTGGCGAGGGAATTAAATTAGCTTATGATGTTGCAAAAAAGAATTTTGTAAAAGATGGAAACAATCGTGTAGTACTTTGCACTGATGGTGATTTTAATGTTGGTGTAAGCAGCGAAGATGAATTGCAATTATTGATAGAAAATGAACGTGAAAGCGGGGTGTTTCTTTCTGTGCTTGGTTTTGGAACCGGTAATTACCAGGATTCAAAAATGCAGTTACTTGCAGATAAAGGCAATGGCAATCACAATTACATTGACAACATCAGCGAAGCAAAAAAAGTTTTTGTAAATGAATTTGGCGGAACACTTTTCACAATCGCAAAAGATGTAAAACTACAGATAGAGTTTAATCCTGATAAAGTGCAAGGCTATCGTTTAATAGGATATGAAAATCGTTTATTAAATAAAGAAGATTTTAATAACGATAAAAAAGATGCTGGTGAATTAGGCAGTGGTCATACTGTTACGGCTTTGTATGAATTGAGTCCAACAGGAATAAAAGATACGATGTTGAAAGATGTTGATGCATTACGTTATCAAAAAACAAAAGATCTGTCAAAAACTAGTTTTAATGATGAAGTGATGAATATAAAACTGCGTTATAAAAAACCTGATGGTGATAAGAGTACCCTGATTGAACACCCGCTGAAAGATGAAAATATTTCCTTCAATTCCACTTCTGATAATTTTCGTTTTGCATCTTCTGTTGCTGAATTTGGAATGTTATTACGCAATTCTCAATACAAAGGCAATGCAAATTTTTCGTCTGTAAAACAAACAGCACAATCTGCTATGAGTGATGATGCAGAAGGGTATCGAAAAGAGTTTATTCAATTGATTAAAAAAGCAAGTTCATTAAAAGAAAAAGAGACCGCACAACTTGATGATGACAATAGTGACAATTAGCGGTAAGATTTGTTTGAGCTTCGTAAAGTTTTTTCAGCCCTTTACTTTTTGAGGTAAAAATGTTTTTTCAAAAAAAGATCACTTACAAAATTTTTATAGTGCGCATATCATCAGGTGAAGTTTCAATATAAATATGTAAAGTGTCTTCGTGTAAAAGTTGCGGGCATTTTTCAGGCCATTCGATAAAACAATAATGCCCGCTTTCAATGCAATCTTCACAACCAGCTTGTATAGCTTCTGTTTCATCTTTAATTCTATACCAGTCCATGTGATAAATAGTATTTGCAAGGGGGCTTGTATATTCATTTATTATTGCAAAAGTTGGGCTGCTCACTGCGCTGCTCACCTGCAATACATCGCATAAAGCATGAATGAGAGTTGTTTTGCCGCTGCCCATTGCTGCATGGAAAGCCCATACTTTTTTCGAGTTGTTTTCCTGCCATAACTTTTCTGCAATTGTTTTTATATCAGCAAGATTATAATCGAACTGTTTCAATGTTGATTGTTTGTTTAAAGCTAAACGTTGAGGCTTAACTACTAACTATAAGCTATTTCAATTTTGGATTATTCTTATGTCTTTCTGCATCACGTGTATTTTTCTTTTCAAAATTTTTTTGCAATGCTTCTGTAAGATCAACGCCGGTTTGGTTAGCAAGACAAATCAAAACCCAAAGCACATCAGCAAATTCATCATTCAAGGATTTTGCTTTATCAGATTCTTTAAATGATTGTTCACCATAAGTGCGTACCATTATTCTTGAGAGTTCACCTACTTCTTCCATCAAAATTCCAAGATTGGTAAGTTCATTAAAATAACGGACGCCGGTTGTTTTTATCCATGCATCAACATCTTGCTGTACCTGTTGTATTGTCATGCTAAATAAAGTTAGAAATCAAAAGTAAAAATTATAAAACTGCTGGCTTGTAATAAAAGATAGCAGCGCTTAATCACGGCTTACCCTGCCTTTGGTTCTGTATTTTTTAAGCTGGCTTATTTTTACCTGGATAATATACAGAGGAATTAAACCAATCAATCCAAAGGAACAATCAATTAAAATATGAAAGAACGGAATTCCTCTTATATTTCCTGCAATAAATGCAAGCGGTAAAACACCAATACAACATATCATTGCCCATTGAATGATCCAACGGTTGCGCACCGGATGCTGGTAAACACCAATGAATAAAAATGCAATTACAAGATGCGCAAATGCAAGCCAGTCAAAGCCATAAAAAATAAAAGGATATTGTTCCTGTGTATTTTTTACGCCTGTAAAAATTTTCGCTAACCATTGCTGCATCAAAGAACCTTCGTCAAATATCCTGGACTCAAGAATAAATTTTAGTTCTGTGTAAACCGGAAAAGCAGTTATGCCGCTTATTACAAGTACAATTATAAAAAATATAGTGAGTACGCGAATTTGGGTAAAAAGTTTCGACATGGCAGGGGGATTTTTTTGCTAAAATGCAAATAAGTTTAAAACAATTTATTAGTGTTGATAAGAACAGGTTTATTTAAAATATGGTTGTATGAGTTTTTTATTTTATAAATAAAGTTGCACAAAAAAAGAATTACTATTAAAATTGAAAGAAAAAAAATCCCGCTCAGAGGCAGGATTTAATTCTATTATGGGCCTTATATGCCCTAAAGCATTTTTTTGACCGCAGAACTTATTTTATTTTACTTCTACATCTGCACCAGCATCTTTAAGCTTGGTGGCCACTTCTTCGGCCTCAGCTTTAGCAACACCTTCTTTTACAGGTTTCGGAGCGCCATCAACTAAATCTTTAGCTTCTTTCAAGCCAAGACCAGTTAAGTCTTTCACGATTTTTACAACCTGTAATTTGTTAGCACCACCGCTTTTCAAAATTACATCAAATGCTGTTTTTTCTTCAGCAGCAGGTGCAGCAGCACCACCGCCTGCAGCGGGACCGGCTACAGCAACTGCAGCAGCTGCAGGTTCAATGCCGTACTCTTCTTTAAGAATTTTTGCCAATTCATTTACCTCTTTTACGGTAAGGTTAACCAGTTGTTCTGCGAATGATTTTAAATCTGCCATGTTTTAAATTTTTGCCGCCTTCATTGCCTGCGCTCCGGCGGTTGTTATTAAAAAAATTTGTGTGTTATCAGTCTTCAGGCTGACTGAATTATTTTATCAAAGTCAAAAATCAAAAATCAAAAGTCAAAAAATTGAGTACTTCCTATTTTGAATTCTTACTTTTTACTTTTGAATTAAGCTTGTGCTCTTTCTTCCAAAGCTTTTATAATACCTGCTAATTTGCCTCCGGCATTTAAGCCGCTGATAACATTCTTAGCCGGTGATTGCAATAAGCTAATGATCTCACCAATAAGATCGTTTTTGCTTTTAAGCGTTTTTAATGTTTCAAGCTGGTCGTTACCAACAAAAACATCACTATCAATATAAGCAGCTTTTAAAACAGGTTTTTCTGTTTTGCTTTCGCTGCGAAATGTGCTGATGATCAATGCAGGTTCTTTTGCATTTTCGCTAAACATTAAAGCTGTTACACCATTAAGGCTGTCGTACATGCCGCTGTATCTTTCTGCATCAATGCTTTCAAGTGCCTTGCGAATGAGTGTATTTTTTGCCACTTTCATTTCAACGTTTTTGTTGAAACAAATGCGGCGCAGTTTACCAATCTGGCTAACAGTTAATGCTTCAGTATTGGTAACATAGAAGTTATTATACTGATTGAATTTTTCTTTCAGCGCTTCTATTACTTCATTTTTTTGTTCCTTATTCATAACAAATATTTTATTCCTTACAAGTAAGGACGATTAATGAACAGATTTTGTATCAACAGTAATACCAGGGCTCATAGAGCTTGCAAGGCTTACACCTTTCAGGTAAATACCTTTTGCTGTTGAAGGTTTTAATTTGATGATGGTATTGATAAGTTCCTGGCCGTTTGCAGCAATTTTTTCAGGCGTGAATGATACACGGCCAATTGATGCATGAACGATCCCGGCTTTATCAACCTTGAAAGCGATCTTACCGCCTTTTACTTCAGTGATTGCTGCTGCAACATCGTTGGTAACAGTTCCTGTTTTAGGATTCGGCATTAAGTTGCGCGGACCTAAAATTTTACCAAGTTTACCAATCTTGGGCATTACAGAAGGCGTTGCAATGATCACATCAACATCTGTCCATCCGCCTTCAATTTTTGTTACAAATTCATCCAGTCCAACAAAATCAGCACCTGCAGCTTTTGCAGCTTCTTCTTTATCAGGAGGACATAAAACCAAAACCTTTTTTGTTTTGCCTGTTCCATGCGGAAGGCTAACAGTACCACGTACCTGCTGGTCTGCTTTTTTAGGATCAACACCTAAGCGTATATGCAGATCAACTGAAGCATCAAACTTTGCGGTATTAATATCTTTTACCAAAGTGGATGCATCTTTTAAAGAATATTCTTTATTTTTATCAACCTTAGCTTCTGCTAATTTTCTTTTTTTAGAAAGCTGTGCCATTTTAATAAGTTTAATTGTGATTAATTGTTCCAGGGAGCAGCGCCTTCAACTGTAATACCAAGACTGCGGGCTGTACCGGCAACCATTTTCATTGCACTTTCTGTGGTAAAGCAATTGAGATCGGGCATTTTATCTTTTGCAATTGCTTCAATTTGTGCCCATGTTACTTTACCAACCTTATTGCGGTTGCTTTCTTTGGAACCTTTCTGAACTTTGGCAGCTTCCAATAATTGAATAGAAGCGGGAGGAGTTTTGATAACAAAGTCAAAAGACTTGTCGGTATAAACTGTAATTAAAACCGGGAGTACTTTTCCCATTTTATCCTGTGTACGGGCATTGAACTGTTTGCAGAATTCCATGATGTTCACGCCCTTTGAGCCGAGTGCAGGACCAACCGGAGGTGCAGGATTTGCCTGACCACCTTTTACCTGCAGCTTTACAAAGCCGGAGATTTCTTTAGCCATTTTTTAAATTTTATTGGTTCAAACGTCTTCCAAATTTTTATTGGTCGACTCCCAAGTTTATCCCGATTTATTTCGGGAATGATAATTCTAAAAGAACTTTTTGGGGCGGCAAAGATAATGGAAGTAAGTTAAAAGGCAAAAGTAAAAATTCAAAAAAATGTTAAGTGTACAGGCAATATTATGCCGATATACTTTGAGTTTTTTTATACAAATCATAAAAGAAATTAATGGCATCAATTATTTCTTCTTCAGATTTTGTTTGTGTATCTGTTAATGTTATTGTTCTTTCATGATAACATTGTTCTTCAGCGTTGTAATAGTCAATTACCAAAATAAAATTGTCTTGTATGCTTCCTGTGATTTCTTTTTGAGTAATGTTTGCCGAAACAAAATTTTTCCAATGTGTTATCAATACTCCATACTGATAAATTCCATTTGCGTCTATAGTGAATATTATTTTATGAACAAAACCGTGTACTAAAAATAATATCGCCGGAATAAGCATAATTAAAATAGAGCGATAATATATTTTCATTCCATAAAATGCTTCATGAGGATCAGCAAAAAATGATAGGACAGCTAATATCAATAAAAAGCCTCCTATAATAAAATTTGTTAGCGCAGATTCCCTAACAGTAAATGTTGATGATTCAGCTAGTTGGTTTGCAGGCATAAGGTTTTAAAATTCCTAAATTATCAATTTTATTCATCAGCTCGGAAATATTTGTAACGGCTTCTATAAACTATAAATTCATTCGTCGGATATTGCCTTTAGATTGTCGCAATCTGCCTCAATCATTTTTATAAGGTTATTTAGCTTTGAACCGTAAAAAATAATTCCTAAAATTAAATTTTAAATAATGGCAAAAGTATCAATCTATCTCAATTTTGCAGGCAATACAGAAGAAGCCTTCAATTTTTATAAATCAGTTTTTAAAACTGAATTTGCGTCACCCATCATGAAAATGAAAGATGCTCCTCCGCAACCAGGCATGCCTCAATTATCTGAAAAAGAAGCAAACGCTGTAATGCATGTAGCGCTTCCTATTTTAGCCGGCACACTTATTATGGGCACCGATATGCTGGAGAGTATGGGACATAAACTGGTTATTGGTAATAATACCACTATTAGTCTTGAGACTGACAGCAGGGAAGAAACTGACAGGTTATTTAATGAACTTTCCAAAGGTAGCAGTGACATTGCTCCAATGACGGATATGTTTTGGGGTTATTGGGGTTGCTGCCTTGATAGGTTTGGCATCCGGTGGATGTTTAATTTTCCTAAACAGGAATACAAACAATAGCTAAAGAAAAAAATAAAACATTGCTGTTATTGTATCAGCAATGTTTTATTAGATACAGCCGATTGGAATTTAAAAATCCCACAAGCATTCTGCATCGTAATTGTTATTCGTCACGTTGAGTTTACATAGCTTTACTATTAAATCATAAAAATGAACGACGAAATAACCGGAGCTTCTCAGGATTCAATTTTTGTAAAAATGGTTTTAGCGGCATGGCAAACACAAAACACAAGAGTAAACGAATTACTCGCAACACTTAACGACGAACAATTATCTGCAGAAACTGCGCCGGGCAGAAATACTGGCATTTACCTGTTAGGACATCTTGCCGCAGTAAATGATAATCTTTTTTCTCTTCTTGATTTAGGAGAAAGATTGCATCCTGAACTCGATGAAATTTTTCTTGATAGTCCTGATAAATCCGGTAAAAAAATGCCATCTATCGATGAGTTGAAAAAATATTGGACGGACATTAATGCCAAACTCACAAATACTTTTAATAACATGAAACCAGCTGAATGGTTCATGCGGCATACTGCAGTTTCTGAAGAAGATTTTTTAAAAGAACCGCATCGCAATAGATTAAATGTACTTATTACAAGAAGTATTCATCAAGGTTATCATCTCGGGCAAATGGCGTATTTAAAAAATAATGCCAGTTGAAAGCAGTGATTAAAATTTTTAGTGTAGTAACTAAAGCATGTGTATTGGATTTTCCACTACACGAAAATTTTCATTAAAACTATCCATCAGTTCAATATCTTCTTTTGAAATGGAAAAGTCGAAGATGTCAAAATTTTCCTGCAATCTTTTTTTGTTGGATGATTTTGGAATAGTAGAAACACCATGTTCAATATTCCATCTTAAAATAATTTGAGCAGGCGTTTTATCATATTTTACACATAATTTTTGCAAGCGTTCATCTTTAAATTTCTTTCCTCTTGTTAGTGGCGAATAAGATTGCAGTTGAATGTTGTGTTGTTTGCAATATTGCAATTCATCCTTTAAATACAACCATGGACTAAATTCCATTTGATCTACTACCGGAATGATCGAAGAATATGTTTCAAGCTCCTTTAAAAAAGGCATTAAATAATTGGCAATGCCAATTGCTTTTACCTGCTGATTGTTATACAAATATTCCAATGCTTTCCATGTTTCTTCGCGTTTCCCTTTAATTGGCCAATGAACAAGATATAGGTCAACATAATCTATGTTTAATGCTTTCATGCTTGCATCAAATGCTTTCAATGTCGTATCATAACCTTGTTGAGGGTTGGGAACTTTTGTAGTTACAAAAATTTTGCTTCTTGCAATGCCACTCTTTTTTATAGCATTACCAATTTCTTTTTCATTTTGATATAATGTTGCCGTATCAATTAAACGATAACCAATTTCCAATGCATCCAATGTTGCCTGTTCTGCTTCCTTGCCATACATGTCCCATGCACCTAAACCAAACAAAGGCGTTTCAATTCCATTATTAAGTGTTGTATAAAGCTGGTTATTTTTTGTTGATGTCATAAATCAAATATTTTTATCAATACTTTTATCTTTCATAAAAATTGTACCATATGGCACATCATGTTGACTGGCCCGAAGCTATAAAACCATTATTAAAAAAATATAAAGACGCCAAGCACCCGCTTGAATATAAAAATACATATCAATTAATGGTGATGGTTGTTTTATCTGCCCAAGATTCTGACCGGCACATCAACAAGATTGCACCTTTATTTTTTGAAGCATATCCTGACATGACTGCATTGAGTAAGACAAATGAAAAAGACTTGCATGCACATATAAAAGATGTTCGCAATTCAGCTAATAAAACCAAATGGCTTTTGCAGATTGCGCAAACTTTAAAAGCCGATAAAAATCTTCCTTACAACCTTGATGACTTAACAGCATTACCGGGTATTGGAAGAAAATCTGCAAACGTCATTCTGCGTGAAAGCGGCAAAGAACCGGAAGGCGTTATGGTTGATCTGCATACAGTGCGTGTTGCGCCAAGATTAGGTATTGCAACCGGCACTGATCCAAAAAAAATTGAAAAGCAAATCATGGAAACATTGCCGAAGAAAGAATGGGATGCAGGCATGGCAATGTCATTTTTAGGAAGAGAAATTTGCAGGCCCACACCTAAATGCGAAGAATGTTTAATGCGACCTGTTTGCCAATATTATAACGAGGTAATTAAAAAGTTATGATAAACTAACTAAGGCTAAAACATCATTCAAATTTTACTTCTTCAGTAATGCCTGGCCAAGTATCTGTTCTGAATGATGATGCAGGAAAACCATCAATATTAAATAAGTTGGCATCAATCGGCGCATCTGTCCATGCATATCTTACCGCAGCAGGTTGTGCAACTTTATCACTCCACACAACAACTTTATCGCCTTCAATCGCAGCCTGCGCATAATAAAATTTTTTATCGGCGCCTGCAATTTCAAATCCTCTTAAATAGCCATATTTATCTCTTGCTGTTAAGCCTTTTCCAACATAATCAAAATTGATATAAGCTTTACCATTGTTAAATGAAACAGACTTATATATAGGTCCGTTTGGTAAAACATTTAAGCCATACACTTTATTTAATGCAGTGGCTGCAAGTCTTTTACCAACATCTTGTTTGTTTTTCGGATGAATATCATCGGCGTTGCCAATATCTGTTGTTACAGCCATACCGGTGTTTGGCAATGATAAAGTCATTGTTTGTGCTTCACGCAACTCAGCCCAGTTACTACCTTCATTGCTGCTTTGTTGTCCTCCAAAACTTGATAACTGTACAAACAAAAATGGGAAACTATCTTTCCACTCATTGCGCCAGCTTTCGATCATTAAAGGAAATGTTTTTCTGTATTGATAAGCTCTTGATGCATTCGCCTCGCCCTGGTACCAAATAACACCTTTTACTGCAAAAGGAATTATTGGATGAAGCATTGCGTTGTAAACAATCATTCCCAAATTATTTTGTGCATGCTGAAAAGTAAACGGCGCATCAAAATCAGGAAATATTCTCCATCCATTTCCAGCCAAAGAAACAGTGCCGTCATTCAACTGTAGATATAAATGCGAAGCATCACCATAAAAACCATTTCCATACCATGAAGGTTCTGTTTGCTTATCTTGTCTTATCAATAAAATATTTTTACCGGCATTAAAAGTTTGTGCAGGTAAGTTTATAAAATGTGCATCTTTTCCTTCACTTTGCTTTATTAATTTGCCATTAATATATACTTCAAATTTTCCATCGTTATCACCAAGACTTAACACTGAAGTTTTTTTTGCTTCATCACTTGTTACATCAATTGTTTTTTCAAAATAACCTGTGCCGCGAAAAGCCCACACACCCTGCCAATCCCATTGTCCCGGAGCACCATAAGGCAGCCATGTGTTGAAGACATTTGTATCAGCCTGCATTAATTGTTGCTTATTATAAACAGGTAGTTGATTATTATTTTTTGCTGAAAGATCATTCTTCAACTTCAGCAACATTATTGAATCTGCGGCCTGCCATGTTGTTGGCAAATGTTGAGCATAATCTTTTAATTCATCCGAGGTATGCATTGCATCTTTACTTATCCAACTTTCAATTTGTGAACCTCCCCAACTATCATTTATTAAACCAATAGTTTCATGCAATTGCTGCGCTAATTCTCTTGCAAAAAAATAACCAACCGCAGTAAAATTGCCAACCGTTTGTGGTGAAGCAACGATCCATTCACTTTTCGTTATATCATCTAAAGGTTGCAATGCAACTTGCGTTGCCACTTTAAATTGACGAACAGGAACATCAATAGCATTCGCTATTTCTTCTTTTGCATTTATTACATTTTGAACAACAAATTCCATATTAGACTGACCGGAACATATCCATACTTCACCAATCATTATATCATTTAAAACAACGGAATCTTTTTTTGAAGTGATGCGCATGTCATAAGGGCCGCCTGCTTTCATCGCTGAAAGTTTTATCATCCATTTACCTTGTGTATTAGCTTTTGCAGAAATGGTTTGACCGTTGAATTGAACAGTTACTTTTTCATTTTTATTTGCCCATCCCCAAACGGGTACAGATTTATCGCGCTGTAAAACCATGTGGCTTGTAAAAATATTTGCGGTGTGTAATTGCGCTGAAACAGCAACGGAAACAAACAAAGAAAAAATTAAAACAGTTATACGCATTGTAAATAAATTTATAAAGCAATGAAATTACTGTATAGCAATTAATGATGGAGCTGATAAATAAAAAATCCCGCAAAAGAGCGGGATTGTATTTAATGATTTTTCAATCTTATTGTTTTGACATTTCAAACATCTTCGGATCAATCTCTTTATTTATTTCAACTTTTTGCGTGTTAACATCTAAGGCAAACTGGCCCATATCAATATGGGTTGTATAAGGCATATAAATGCCATAATCTGTTTGTTTATAATTTGACATACTGATTGTAACAATTACTTCCTGGCCCATTGCATTGGCTGTTTTTGTTGCCTGGATAATATACCAGGTTGCAGGATCAATATAGTAATTGGTTTCTGAACCATATTTATTTGTGTACTTTAATTTATAGGCATTGATATCTCCTACTTTTTCCTGACCTGCTAATTCTACCTTAGCGCCGTTTGCTGTATAATTTAATAACGGATCTACATATACTTCATCGGCATTCAACTTAAATTGATCATTTGATATGGCAGTAGGATCAGCAGCTCCTGCATAAGGATTTATCATCCATCCGCTTGTATCGGTTATAACATTTACAAAACTTTGTCCATTAAAATCAGATTCGTTTTTGTACGCCTTCCCAGCTACTATATATGTTTTTGTTGGGCCATCATTGCCCATAGCTGATGTAGTGCTTTCAATGTACACCGTGTTTATTTGCGAAAGTTTGTCTTTACCACCCAATGCATCAATGTGTTTTGCAATGATGTCATCAGCAGTTTGCGCATTTGTTACAACTACACAGAATAAAGTCGCCAACATTAAAAGGCTTGTTTTTATTGTCTTCATTTTTAAATGAGTTTTTAGTTTTTTTGATATTAAAATAATTGATTTCAGAAATAAAAATAATGATACAAATCTAAGTGCCTAAAAAAAGATAAATCTAAATTGTCACCATTTTATTAATTATTGCGATGTTAAATAAAAATGTTGCGTGTAAAAATTGCTTAAAACTTTAAATAATGAATTGAATTATTTTTACCACTTCAAACCAACAACATGTATAATTTACTCAAAGGAAAAAAAGGAATAATATTCGGCGCACTAAACGAACAAAGTATTGCATGGAAAACTGCAAAAGCCTGTTTTGATGAAGGTGCTGAACTGGTATTAACCAACGCGCCGATTGCCTTACGCATGGGGGAAATAAACAACCTTTCAAAAGAATGTAACAATGCGCCGGTTATTCCAGCAGATGTTGTAAATATGGATGATCTGAAAAAATTGTTTGAACAAAGTATGCAGCACTTTGGTGGCGGTATTGATTTTATTCTTCATTCAATTGGTATGAGCTTGAACGTGCGCAAAGGAAAAGCGTACACAGAGATTGATTATAACTTCAACCAGAAAACGCTTGATATTTCTGCAATGAGCCTGCATCGTGTGTTGCGTACTGCGTGGGATATGGATGCATTGAATGAAGGTGCCAGTGTTGTTGCATTAACTTATATAGCAGCGCAACGGGTATTTCCTGATTATAATGAAATGGCTGATGCAAAAGCTTTGCTTGAAAGTGTTACCCGCAGCTTTGGTTATTATTATGGCAAAAGAAAAAAAATAAGAGTGAATACTGTTTCGCAGTCACCAACAAAAACAACTGCAGGCAGCGGTGTAAAAGGCTTTGATGGCTTTATGAATTATGCCGAAAAAATGAGTCCTCTTGGCAATGCAACCGGTGAAGATTGTGCTAAGTACTGCACATTACTTTTTAGTGATTATGCAAAAATGGTAACTATGCAAAACCTGTTTCATGATGGTGGCTTTAGCTTTACCGGCGTTACGCAGGAGATTATTGAACAGATGGAAAAATAATTGTTCTCAGAAATGTACATAGTGTAGAATTTTTATTCCATTTAATAAATTTTGCAGGTGCATTTGCAATTGGGAAAAGGTTTAATTGTGTTATGGCATGATATTTTGTTTACATCATGTATTGTTCACTTTAAAAACTTATTTTATGTTACGTTGGACAGTTATATTTCTCGTGGTTGCTATTATTGCTGCAATATTTGGTTTTGGCGGAATAGCTGCAGGTGCTGCAGGCATCGCTAAATTCTTATTCTTCCTGTTTCTTGTTTTATTTATTTTATCATTAATATTTGGAAGAAGAGGTTCTGTTGATGTCTAAGCAATTACATTAATTTATTAAAGCGCAGGCAATTTGGCTGCGCTTTTTTTATGTTACCAACTTTGGTATAAATGGTCCCGCACGTGGGGATGTTACTCCTTTGTACTGTACATTTTCATGGCACTACTGTTTAATTGTAAATTTTTCCGAATATATTTTACACATTAAAAATATAATCGCTGTTTATATAACTCCCTTTAGGGTTGGGGTTTAATTTTGCAATCATGCAGACAGATTTTCTTGTAATTGGTTCTGGTGTTGCTGGCTTAACTTATGCCATAAAAATTGCAAAGGCATATCCTGAAAAAAAAATAATTGTTATTACAAAAACAACAGCAGACGAAACGAATACCAAATATGCTCAGGGTGGCGTCGCCGGTGTTTGGGATGCAAATGACAGTTTTGAAAAACATATTGAAGACACTTTAATTGCAGGTGATGGTTTATGTAATGAAGCAATTGTTGAAATTGTTGTACACGAAGGTCCCGAACGCATTCGTGAAATAATTTATTACGGGGCAGAGTTTGATAAAGATGAAACCGGTGAATATACTTTGGGCAGGGAAGGCGGCCATAGCGAAAACAGGATCCTTCATCATAAAGATGTTACCGGAAAAGAAATAGAACGCGCCTTATTAAAAGAAATAAAAAAGTTTTCAAATATTCAATTCATCAATTACTGTTTTGTTGTTGATATTATAACGCAGCATCATCTTGGGTTTCTCGTTACAAAATCAACTACTGATATAACGTGTTATGGTGTTTATGTTTTAAATATTACCAATAACCAGATAGAAAAAATTTTATCGCCCGTCACAGTGTTGGCAACCGGCGGATGCGGCCAGGTATATCGCACCACAACTAACCCGCGCATTGCAACCGGCGATGGTATTGCAATGGTATACCGCGCAAAAGGTAAAGTGGAAAATATGGAATTTATACAGTTTCATCCTACTGCTTTATTTGAGCCCGGCGTTTCCCCATCTTTTTTAATTACAGAAGCTGTGCGTGGCGATGGAGGTATTTTACGCAATAAAAATGAAGAAGCTTTTATGCAGCAGTATGATGAAAGAAAAGATTTGGCGCCGCGTGATATTGTTGCTCGTGCAATTGATAATGAAATGAAACGCACAGGTACTGAACATGTTTATCTTGACTGCAGGCACATGAATACAGAAAAATTCATTCATCATTTTCCGAATATTTATGAAAAATGTTTGAGCATTGGTATTGACGTATCAAAACAAATGATACCGGTTGCACCCGCTGCACATTATAGTTGCGGTGGCATTAAAACTGATGAATGGGCACGCACATCTATATTAAATTTATACGCCTGCGGCGAGTGTTCCAGCACGGGTTTACACGGTGCAAATCGTTTGGCGAGTAATAGTCTATTGGAAGCAATGGTATTTGGCCATCGCGCATATTTAAATACAATTGAAAAAATGAATGAATTTATAAATAAGGTGATTACTGACGTTCCGGATTGGAATGCAGAAGGTACATCTGAACCAAAAGAAATGATTTTAATAACACAAAGCTTAAAAGAATTGCAGCAGATAATGAGCGATTATGTTGGTATAGTTAGAAATGATGTGCGTTTGAGCCGTGCCATGAAGCGGCTTGATCTTTTGTTTGCAGAAACAGAAGCTTTATATAAGTCAACAAAAGTTTCTCCGCAATTATGTGAGTTAAGAAATCTTATAACTGTTGGCTACCTTATTGTAAAAAGCGCAGAGTTTAGAAAAGAAAGCCGCGGCTTACATTACAATACAGATCATCCGCATAAAAGTAATTTGCTGCAAAATATTATTTTATAACATAAAAAAACCTCTCACTCCCGAAAGCATTCGGGATGGAGAGGGCTTGGGGGGTGAGGATGTATTATTTGCTCTACGGGTTTTTATACCTTATTTCACTATTGCCCTTTTGGATTTTATATGGCATTAGTTACCTGGCTTACATAATCATTTACTATTTTATCGGTTACAGGAAAAATATTGTTATGGCAAACCTTACACTTGCTTTTCCTGGAAAAAATTATTCTGAAAAAAAAGCTATTGCAAAAAAATTCTATAAAAATTTTACAGAAAATTTTATAGAAACAATAAAGCTGCTGAGCATATCAAAAAAGCAATTGCAAAAGCGTTTCGTTGGTGAGTTTGATACAGTAAATAATTATTATGCAACCGGCAGAAATATGCAACTGCACTTGGGCCATTTTTTTAATTGGGAATATGCAAACCTTGCACTCAGTATTCAATCAAAATATCCTGTACTTGTTATTTACCTGCCTTTGGTAAATAAAGCAATGGATAAAATTTTTTATAAATTAAGAACACGTTTTAATGCAAAATTAATTGCTGCCACTTCATACCTGAAAGAATTCAGGCCTTATAGTAAAGAGAGATTTTCTCTTGTTTTTGCAGGTGACCAAAGCGCCGGAAATATTAATACAGCTTATTGGCTGCCTTTCTTTGGTAAGCTTACGCCTTTTGTAACAGGCCCTGAAAAAAGCGCACGATTGAATAATACGATTGCGTTATATGCTCATTTCAATAAGGTAAAACGCGGCCATTATACCATAAAGTTTTATGAAATGACTAACGATGCAAAAAGTTTAGCTGAAGGTGAACTCACGAAAAGAATGATAAAATGTATTGAAGAAAATATTAAAGAACAACCTGAAATTTATTTGTGGACGCACAGGAGATGGAAGCATCAATATGATGCATCGCGCCACAGAACTTTATAATGCAAACAATAAACAACCATCACCATAACTTAAAAAGCGAAAATTGTTTTGTAAAGCATATTCGTATACTTTCTTCCAGTCGTCACCAATTACTGCTGCTACTACTAATAATAATGTAGATTTTGGCTGATGGAAATTTGTTACCAGCGCATTTACAATTTTTAATCTGTAAGGCGGCGCAATTAGTATTTGTGTTTTAGTAACAAGCTTTAAAAGATTATTTTTTTTCATCCATTTTAGTAAAGAAGTTAATGCGTCGTGTGCAGAGATATTTTCATCGTTCATCTCATAAACATCCCATTGCTTAATGTATAAATCTTCAACCACCAACTGTTGAT
This sequence comes from Bacteroidota bacterium, assembly GCA_013285855.1. Taxonomy (GTDB): domain Bacteria; phylum Bacteroidota; class Bacteroidia; order Chitinophagales; family Chitinophagaceae; genus Parafilimonas. The sequence goes on along the minus strand of JABDGW010000023.1, from coordinate 5,468 downwards.
TGTTGACCGTTGACTGTTGACCGGCTTTAATTCCCATCCAATATAAGCTTTCCAAAGTGCGCAGGCTTGTTGTTCCAACTGCAATTATTTTTTGATGTAATGCATTCAAAATTTTTTCAATTAATTCAATACTTACTTCAAAAAATTCAGCGTGCATTTCATGCGTTTCAATTGTTTCAGTTTGTACAGGTTTAAATGTGCCTGCACCTACATGCAGTGTTACAAAGTTTTTTGTAATGTTTTTTGCTGATAATTTTTTAAACACTTCATCTGTAAAATGCAAACCTGCTGTAGGCGCAGCAACAGAACCATTATGCTGTGCATAAATAGTTTGATAGCGTACAGTGTCGTCCTGTTCAGCATTGCGGTGTAAATAGGGCGGCAATGGAATTACACCGGCAAGATGCAATACTTCAGCAAAGCTTAATTCAACATTATCCCAAAAAAATTCTACTATAAAATTTTCATCATGCCTGCTTATTTTTTTTGCTGAGAATTCAATTGCTTTTTTATTAAACCATATTGTTTTTACAAGAACTTCATCCTTCCATTTTTTTGCATTGCCCACCAAACATTTCCATAAAACTTTTTTATGCTGAAGCATTGCTGTTGTAATATCTGCATATTCATCAGCAGGTTCCAAACAAAAAATTTCTATTGTTGTGCCTGTTGATTTTTTAAACAACAATCTTGCTTCAACAACTTTTGTATTATTAAAAATTACAAGTGAATTTTTAGAAATATATTGATCAAGGTTAAAAAAATTATCCTCTTTTATTGTTCCTTTATCAAACACTAACAGCTTGCTTTCGTCTCTTTTTTGCAAAGGATGCTTCGCAATTTTTTCATCAGGTAAGTTGTAAGTAAAATCTTTTATAGCTAACTGCTTAACAAACATTTTCATTCAATTCACAGTTTATCCACCCTTAATGCAGGATGAGTAGGCAAAACGAGTGTGTTTAATCTTCTGAAACCCTTACTGGCATTGTGTTTTGGCTTTAAAATGAATATGTGGACAAATAGAGAATACATATTTTTGATAAAAAAGTGGGAAAAAGTGTTATTTTGTGTCATTATTTAATAAATTCGTTTTCAATTTATCTAAATGGCTGGTTTTCTTGGAGAATACGAAGCAACAATAGATGCGAAAGGGCGCTTTCTTCTGCCGGGCGGAGTTAAAAAACAGATGCCTGAAGGAACGAGCACTATCGTGATCAGCCGTGGTTTTGAGAAATGTTTGTTGCTGTATCCATTAAAAGCGTGGGAAGCCATTGAAGAAAAAATTAAAAAATTAAACGATTTTAATCCGAAGGTAAGCCAATTCAGAACATTGTTTGTAGGCGGTGCCAGCTACGTAGAATTAGATAGTGCAGGCAGAATTTTATTGCCTCCGTCTTTGCGGGAATATGCCGGTCTTGGTAAAGACATTTTGCTTGCTTCTGATATTGATAAAATAAAAATCTGGGATTCTGGTAAGTACAAAAAGCTCTTTGAGGAATTTTCATCTGATGCTTTCGCAAGTCTTGCGACAGAAGTTATGGGTGGTAATATAAACGCATAAAACAGTTATATGCAAGATGGATCATCTGCTTATCACGTTCCTGTTTTATACCGTGAGGTTATTGATGCATTAAACATTCAGCCCAACGGTGTGTATGTTGATTGCACTTTTGGCGGCGGCGGTCATGCAAAAGGCATTCTTGAAAAATTAAATGCCGAAGGAAGATTGATTGCTTTTGACCAGGATGCTGATGCGTTAAAAAATATTCCGCATGATGAACGATTAATTTTTGTGCCGCACAACTTCCGCCACCTGCAACGCTTTTTAAAACTGCATAAATATGAAAAAGTAAACGGTGTACTGGCAGATTTGGGGGTAAGCAGTTTTCAGTTCAATGAAGCGCAGCGCGGTTTTTCTACCCGCTTTAATGGCCCGCTTGATATGCGCATGGATAAGCGAACAGAGAAAACAGCAGCAGAAATTTTAATGCATTACACCGAAATACAGTTGCATAAAATGTTTGAGCAGTATGGCGAGGTTACTAATTCAAAAACCCTGGCAAAACATATAGTTGAACAGCGCAATGCAATGCAGTTAAAAGACATTGATTCCTTTAAATTAATGCTGCAGCCTGTTGTAAAAGGAAATCCGAATAAATATCTAGCACAGGTTTTCCAGGCTTTAAGAATTGAAGTGAACGATGAGATGGGCGCATTAAAAGAAATGCTTAACCAGTTGCCGCAGGTGTTATTATCAAAAGCAAGAGTTGCCATCATCACCTTTCATTCAATTGAAGACCGGATAGTAAAAAATTTTTTTAAACAGGCAGGCGAAAATGAAGATGAGAACAATCCTTTCAGCACAAAACAAAAGCAGGCTTTATTCAATATCCTTTACAAAAAACCAGTAACACCTTCACCGGAAGAAATAAAGAAAAATTCAAGAGCACGCAGCGCAAAATTAAGAGTGGCGGAAAGGATATAGAAGGTTTTAGAGTGCGGTTGTAAAAATAGAAATTAGAATTAATAAAACTCCTTTAGGGTTGGCATATGAATACTAACACAACACAGGAAAAAATAAAATCGAAGGTTAATTATACATGGATATTAAAACATTTTTCTTTTTTAATGTTCCTCGCATTGCTTGCTGTTATTTATATAGCTAATGGTCATTGGGCAGATAATACAATACGGAATATAAATGTAACTGCAAAGCAGGTAAAAGATATGGAGTATGAATACAAGAATTTAAAGAGCCTGGAAATGTACCGAAGCAGGGAATCGCAGGTTACACAGGCGGCCGCTGCACTGGGTTTAAAGCCTGCTGCAATACCGCCTGTAAAACTCGAAGTAGAACCATCAACAACGAAAAACTGAAAAACCAACCGATAGAGTAAAATTTACACAAACATGTTGCTAACCTGAAAACACGCTGATTAATGGAAATTAAGAAAGACATATTATGGCGCGTTTATTTATGCTTCCTTGTGATAGCTGTAATAGGTGCTTTCGTTATTGGAAAGGCTTTTTATATTCAACAGGTGCAGGGTGCATACTGGCGCAGTATGAGCGATAGTATGCATACCCGCATTGAAGAAGTAGATGCAGAACGCGGGACTATTTATAGCGAAGACGGGCAAATGCTCAGCACAAGTATTCCGCAGTTTGATGTGTACGTTGATTTTAAAGCGGATGGTTTGGTTTTAAACAACGGCAAAGTTTTTAAAGATAATGTTGACTCCTTAAGTATATGTCTTGCCGGTTTATTTAAAGACAGGTCTGCCAGTGAATATGAATCGCTTTTAAATAAAGGATATAAGAAAGGTGACCGTTATTTTTTTTTAAAGAAAAAAGTAAGCTTCGATCAATACCAGCAAATGAAGCAATTTCCGCTCGTTCGCCTTGGAAAAAATAAAAGTGGTTTTATTGCTGAAGTACAAAATATCCGCCTTAATCCATACCAGTTGTTAGCATTCAGAACCATAGGTTTGGAAAGACAAAATGCGCAAAAAGTTGGTCTTGAACAAACATACGATACATTGCTGAAAGGCACTGCAGGCAAGCGTTTGGTAAGATATATTTCCGGCGGGGTTGCCGTTCCCGTAAATGAAGCGTATGATATAGATCCAAAAAATGGAAAGGATATAATTACAACACTTGACAGCCGCATACAGGAGATAACAGAGAATGCTTTAATGAAGATGATGATAAGTAATGAAGCGGAGCATGGTTGTGCAATTGTGATGGAAGTAAAAACAGGAAAAATTAAAGCCATTGCAAATCTTGGCCGCCAGCCAAACGGTGCATACTGGGAAGATTTTAATTATGCGATGACACCTACTGAACCTGGTTCAACATTTAAGCTCGCAACCCTCATTTCTATTTTAGAAGATAAAAAATTTAATCTTTCAAGCATAGTAAATCTTGAAGGCGGTGTGTGGCAAATAAATGGCCGCACTGTTTATGATTCAGAAAAGCATGGTCAAACAAATGTGCCTGTTAAACGTGCATTTGAGTTAAGCTCAAATGTTGGCATGGCAAAGCTTACTTATGCGAGCTATGCAAACAATCCATCTCAGTTTGTAAATCATTTAAAAGCATTGCATCTTGATTCTACAACGGGCATTGATTTATATGGTGAACGTCCGCCGTTCATAGATCATCCCGGCAGCAAATACTGGAGTGCAACAACATTGCCATGGATGGCTTTTGGTTATAATGTTTTGGTTACACCGTTGCACACATGTATGTTGTACAACGCCGTTGCAAATAATGGTATAATGATGAAACCATATCTGCTTGATGAAGTAAAACAGAATGGTAATATCATTTCAGAAAAGCAACCTTCAACAATAGAGAAAATTTGTGACAGTGCAACATTAGCGCAGGTAAGAGAATGTTTGATTGGTGTGTGCAGAGACCCAGGTTCTACAGCTTACAAATTATTTCAAACAACAGCTTATCCTGTTGCTGGTAAAACAGGAACAGCGTTGGTAGCCGATGGTAAAAATGGTTATGGCGCAGGTATTTACCAATCATCATTTGCAGGCTTTTTTCCTGCTGATAACCCGCAATATACTTGTGTGGTTGTTATAAAAAACAAACCCCATGCTGTGTTGTTTTATGGTGCATCTGTTGCCGGTCCTGTATTTAAAGAAATTGCTGACAGGCTGGTAACATTAAATGCGCCATTGCCTGACAGTGTTCGTTATGCAAGCATGAAAGCCAATGACAGCGCGGGTTATAGCTATGCCGGTTTTAATAGTGATATCAAATCAATTCTTTCAACAATACATATTACTTATAAAGATTCTGCAAAAACGCAGTTGGCAAAAATGAATAAACAATCAAATCAGCCAACATTAACCAGCATAGCTATAAATAAAAATGCTATGCCTGCATTAAATGGTTTGGGTTTGAAAGATGCTTTGTTCTTATGTGAAAATGCAGGACTTGTAGTAAAAGTAAACGGGGTTGGTAAAGTGATCAATCAATCAATAATAGCAGGTTCACCAATAGCAAAAGGACAATTGATAAACCTTAAACTAAAAACAGATTGAAAAAACTGGAAGACATATTATACAAGGTGCGTATCACTTCAATCAACGGCAACAGAAATGTTGATGTGAAAGCAATTACGATTGATTCACGAAAAGTGGAAAACGGCTCATTATTTATTGCAGTAAAAGGTGAAAAATTTGATGGACATAAATTTATTGAACAGGCAATAAATGCAGGCGCGTCAGTTATCGTTTGTGAGGATTTGCCGCTTTTATTAACGAACGCAACATTAATCGAGGTAAAAAATTCTCACGAAGCTGCAGCTTATATCGCACATAATTTTTATGATGAGCCTTCAAAAAAATTAAAGCTGGTTGGCGTTACGGGAACAAATGGAAAAACAACGATAGCAACATTATTGTTTAAATTATTCAGTGCATTAAATTATAAATGCGGTTTGATAAGCA
>JABDGW010000022.1 GCA_013285855.1 Bacteroidota bacterium | reverse complement strand
GCAGGGAAATTTCAGATTGAGGGATTATTCACACAAAAGCGATATAATTACGTTACATGGTGAAAGCGGGTTGCGCGGCAACGATTACAACAGCACAACAAAAAACTGGAATTTAACAGGCTTTGATAAAGCTGCATTGGATGCACATTTTGGTGTTGAACAAACTTATTCTTTTTACATGGCAACTTTCGGCAGAAACAGTTATGATGGTGCAGGCACAGCCTTGTATAGTTATGTTAATGATCCTACTTATATAGACAACGCTTTTTGGGATGGATCTGCAATGAATTTTAATAAACGTTCAACCGGTGACTCCACAGGTGTTACAGGTATTGATGTAACAGGTCATGAATTAACACACGGAGTAACGCAAACAAGTTGCGCTTTGAATTATAGTTATGAATCAGGTGCTATTAATGAAAGCCTGAGTGATATTATGGGAAAGTCAGTTCAGTTTTGGGCAAAGCCAACAGATATAAACTGGCTGATGAGTAATGATATGAATTGGGTTATTCGCGATATGAGTAATCCGAATGCTGAAGGTCAGCCTGATACTTATAAAGGTACTTTGTGGTATACCGGTGGTGGCGATAATGGCGGTGTGCATTATAACAGTGGTGTTGGAAACTTTATGTTTTATTTGTTGGTAACGGGTGGAAGTGGAGCTAACGACAATGGTGAATCATATTCTGTTGCAGGTATTGGGTTAGCAGAAGCAGATCAAATTATTTATCGTTCTCAAACTGTTTATCTAACATCAGCATCGCAGTATATAGATTGGCGTGGTGCTTGTATAAATGCTGCTGCAGATTTATATGGCGCAAATTCAAAGGAAGTTGACCAGGTTAGAAATGCTTTTCATGCAGTAGGCATCGGCACAGAGGCCTCAGGCTGTGATGTTCCAACAGGGCTTTCTGTTTCAAACGTTACAAGAATTAAAGCCGATTTAAATTGGGAGGTAGTGCCTGGTTCACATGGTTATAATCTTGAATGGAAACTTTCTACAGAAGCCAAATATAAAATCGTAAAAAACCTTACAACAAATTCTTACAGCCTTGATAATTTAACACCCGGTTATTCTTATGATTTTAAAGTACAGAACCAATGTGTTGATGCAAATAAAAGTGCATTTAGCGAAGCATATACTTTCTCTGCTTTAAGTAACCCAAGAGACAATTACTGCGCTTCGTATAGTTCTGTTTCTGAGTATGAGTATATTAATCGTATGCAGCTTTCCAATCTTAATTATACAAGCGGTAACAATGGCGGTTATGGCAACTTTACGAATCTTAAAGCAAACGTAACCGCCGGAACCACGTATACAATTTATTTAACTCCGGGCTTTAAAGCCGGAGCGTATAGTGAATACTGGAGTACATATGCTGACTGGAATCATGACGGGGATTTTGCTGATGCAGGAGAATTGATTGGCAATGCAGACGGTTCCGGCGCCACTTCGTTTAGCTTTACGGTGCCTGCAAATACTAAAAACACTGTAACAAGATTGCGTGTACAAATGAATTATGGAAGCAGCAGTTCTGACCCTTGCGCCATGCTGGATTATGGTGAAGTAGAAGATTATAGTTTAAAAATAACAGGCGGTAAATTCAATGCTGTGGCCAGTGAAGATGAAGCGCAAAATAAATCAACAGCTATTGTAATAATGCCTAATCCGCTTAAAACAAATGTGGCCAGCGCATCTTTAAATTTAATAAATAAAGGTGATGTAATAATAAAGATTACAGATTTATCAGGAAGGCTTTTGGTAAGTCAAAATACAGCAAATATGCAGGCTGGTAAAAACACAGTTGTATTAAACGGTAGTAATAAATTAAACAATGGCGTATTTATGGTTATTGCCGAACAAAATGGCGTTATTGTTGGCCGTACACAATTAGTAGTTAGCAGGTAAAACTTATAAAGATCGTTAGGGCAAAATGCCGGAAGTAATATCCGGCATTTTTTTTTAAAAATTTTGCAGTGAATTTATTTGCGTATTTATAAAAGCGTTAATTTACCGTTTGTATTTCAAACCCCAAATTATTATCCTGTCCTTATAAAAACCAGGCTGAGCGTCTACCGGCTGATCTCTAAAAATAGTTTAATAAACTGTGTTTAAATATTCTTCAATATAGAATGAGTAAAAATTTTTTTCTACTGCTAAAAACAAGTTCATATTTCAAATTCATTCCCAAAATTTAATCAACTATTATGAAAAGAAAAATTCTATCTCTTGTATTATTAAGCTTTATTATTATTAAGGCTTATCCGCAAAGTTTTGTAAGCAAGGTTATTCGCGGCGATCGTGGCATCAGCAAACAGTTTACTGCAGTTGATAACAACCAGCCTATATCGTTCAATTCAGCGCAGGTAAAATCATTGCTGGATCTTAATCAGAATTCAGAATTGGTTTTACAAAAAACTGAATCAGACAAACTTGGGTTTATTCAATATCGCTATTATCAAACATACAAAGGTGTTCCTGTTGAAAATACCATGTATATAGCGCACACAAAAAATGGTGTATTAAAAAGCCTTGGCGGAACTATCGTTACAGATTTTGATGAAATGATGGACCAGCGTTCATCACAAAAAATTTCCAATAGCGAAGCCATAAGCATTGCTATAAAATATGTAAATGCCAAAGTATACGCATGGCAGGATGCAGGTATGGAACAACGTATAAAAGAACAAACCAATAATACCAAAGCAAGCTATGCGCCAAAAGCAAGCCTTGTTTGGTATAGTGGAGCAGATGCTGTAAGCCCAAGAGAATTGCGCTTATGTTATAAGGTTGATGTGTATGCAAGAGAACCTTTAAGCCGCGCATATTATTTTGTAGATGCTTTAAACGGTAATGTGCTTGGCAAAAAGGATGAGATATTTTATTCTGACGCAACTGGCACAGCAAATACTGCTTATAGCGGCGCTCAAACAATTCATAGTGATCTTAACGGTTCTTCGTATCGTTTAAGAGATTATACAAAAGGCAATGGCATCATTACATTACATGGTGAAAGCGCGTCACGTGGCACTGATTATTCCAGCAGTTCTGCTAACTGGACTTTAACCGGAACAAACATAGCAGCATTGGATGCACATTACGGTGTTTCTCAAACTTATGCTTATTATAAAGCAAATTTTAACCGCAATAGTTATGATGATGCAGGCACAGCATTATATAGTTATGTAAATGATCCTACTTATACAGATAATGCATTTTGGGATGGCAGTGCGATGAATTTTAATAAACGTTCAAACAGCACTCAAAACCCCGGCGGTGTTACTGGTATTGATGTAACAGGCCATGAATTATCACACGGGGTTACTCAATCAGAATCCGGATTAAACTATAGCAAAGAACCCGGCGCCATGAATGAAAGCATGAGTGATATCATGGGAAAATCTGTACAGTTCTGGAGCAAACCTACTGATGTAAACTGGCTGATGAGTAATGATATGAATTGGATTATCCGAAGCATGTCCAACCCAAATTCTCAAGGTCAGCCCGATACGTATAAAGGCACATATTGGACTACAAGCAGCGCGGATAATTATGGAGTGCATACTAACAGCGGTGTAGGCAATTTTATGTTTTACTTATTGGTAACCGGCGGCAGTGGAACTAACGACAAAGGCAGTGCTTATTCAGTAACCGGTATTGGTTTAAGTGAGGCAGACCAGATTATTTACCGCAGCAATACAACTTACCTTGTACCCACTTCACAATATGCTGACTGGCGTACTGCATGTATTAATGCAGCCACTGATCTTTATGGCGCAACATCCAACGAAGTAATACAGGTTGAAAATGCCTGGTATGCAGTTGGCGTTGGTACAGCAGGTGGCGGCGGCGGAGGCACATGTAATACACCTGCAGGTTTAGCTTCATCATCAATTACCAACACATCTGCTACTGTAAGCTGGGCAGCCGCAACAGGTGCATTAAGTTATAATCTTCAATATAAAGTATCCACTTCTTCAACATGGACAACTGTTAGCGGCATTACAGGAACATCTTATAATTTAACCGGTCTTACTGCAAGCACTACTTATAATTACCAGGTACAATCTGCTTGTTCTGGTGGCAGCACAAGTGCATACAGTACTGCGGCTTCATTTACTACGTCAACATCTGGCGGCATCACCTATTGCACTACAAAAGGCAATACAACGTATGAGTATATTAATAAGATTGTATTAGGAACTATCAATAATACAAGCGGCAATAACAGCGGTTATGGAGATTATACAGCATTAAGTACAAACCTTGCTGCGGGTGGTTCTGCAAGTATAACATTAACGCCAGGATTCACTGGTTCATCTTACCGTGAATACTGGACAGTATATATTGATTATAACCATAATGGTGTATTTACTGATGCAGGTGAGCAGGCAACAACAGGAAACGGTACTGCTGCAGTAACCAAAGCATTTACTGTGCCTTCAACAGCAAAAAGCGGCGCGACACGTATGCGTGTTATTATGCATTACGGAAGTGCACGCACAACAACCTGCGGCACATTTACAGATGGGGAAGCAGAAGATTATACTGTAAACATTACAGGCGGAACATTTGCCGGGTTTGCTTCAGCGAATAACATTAGTATAAACAGCATTGCTGTATCTCCAAATCCTGTAAAAACTTCTGTGGCAAATATTGCATTGCAGGTAAATAAAACAGCACCTGTAAATATTAAAATTACAGACCTCACAGGCAGGATTTTAAGAACAGAAACAATAAGCAGTATCACTGCAGGGAAAAACAATTATTCATTAAACAACTTAGGCTTGTTGCCAGGCACTTATATGATTATTGCTGAACAAAGCAATATGATTATTGCACGCACCCAGTTTATAGTGGCAAAATAATTTTTGTTTAATTTTTTTTGAAAAGCTGCTTCAAGAAATTGGAGCAGCTTTTTTATTTCCTGCAAACTATTTTTGCGCCGTTATGCGCATTGCAGTTATTGAACATGCCGAAGCCGGAGATTATGCAGAATATATTTCTTCGCTTATAAATGAAAAAGCAGCTGAACACAATTACCAAATAAAAACATGGAGTAATTCTGTACCCGCATTTCAGCAACAGGTTGCGGCAGATGCTGTTATTTATATTTATATTGAAAGCACGTCGCCCTTGCTTTTAAGCTGGTTATACAACGTAAAAATCCCATCTATATTAAAAAAAACAAAAGCAGAAATTGTAATTGACCTGAATGGCGTTGCTTCAGCTAAAATAAAAATTCCTCAATATATTATTGCTGCTGATTTTATTTTTAATCATGAAAAACAACAACTAACCAGCCTTGAAAAATTTGCTGTAAAGCATTTGAATGAATCTGTAAAAAATGCAGGAAATATTTTTGCCTATACAAAAAGAAATTTAAATGCGGGTGGTTTAAAACAAGATGCATTGCATTCGATTTTATTTTCAGCGCCCGCTATTTTTAAAACGTATGAATGGCATGATAAATTAATGATAAAAGCGCAACATGCAGATAATAAAGAATATTTTATAGCTGTAATAGAAGATGATGCTGTAAATGATTTTGTATTGTTGCTGCAGGCATTTTCAAAATTTAAAAAATGGCAGCAAAGCAACATGCAATTATTAATTCTTCCTAAATATGAAGTGTTAGGTGCAGCAATTACGGAGAAGCATAAAACATATAAATACCGCGAAGATGTGCGGCTGATAGAAAATATTGAAGAAAAAACTATTGCAGCCATTTTTGCATCTACGTACGCGCTTGTTCATGTTACAGAAAATAAACCGCATTTGCTTATTTTGTCAATTGCCATGCAATGCTCGTTGCCTGTAATTTCTTTTATAGATAATGATGTAAGTGAATATGCTGCCGGTGCTGTTTTATTTTGCACAGAAAAAAATGCGGATGCTTTGGGCAATACAATTATTCAATTATATAAAGACGAAAATCTTCATACACAATTAAAACAAAAAGCGCAGCAGCAGGCTGTAATTTTAAACCGCGAAGTATTTGCAAATAAATTATGGCAATTATTAGAAACGGCGGCACATTCTTAGTAGTTACAATCAATCAACAATAAAAAATAGTATGGAACATTCAACAATAACGATAAAGGTTAAATTAGATGAAGATAAAATTCCGCAGCAGATAGAATGGAATGCAACAGGAACAACTACACAGGAAACACAACAGGCAAAAGCTTTTATGCTTGCATTTTGGGATGGCATGGAAAAAACGGCTATGCGCATTGACCTTTGGACAAAAGAAATGATGGTAGATGAAATGGCAGATTTTTTTTACCAGACTTTTATTACAATGGCCGATACGTATAATCGTGCAACACATCACCAGGAGCTTACAGATGAAATGAAAGAATTTGCTAAAACATTTTATCAGAAATTTCGTGATAATCAATTGAAGGAAGGAAAATAAAGTCCGGAAGTCAGGAAGACCGAAAGTCTGAAAGACATACTTTGGTTATTAAAAATTCTTTCTGACTTGCGGACTTTTCCGACTTTCGGACTATCGTAAAACACACACTATATGAACCTCGAACAACAGGTAATGGCTGAAATGAAAGACGCCATGAAAGCAAAAGATGAAGCGGGTTTACGCGGGCTGCGTGCCATAAAAGCTGAAATTATAAAAGCAAAAACGGAACCCGGCGCCAACGGTGAAGTTTCAGAAGAAACGGCAAATAAAATGCTGCAGAAAATGCTGAAACAAAGAAAAGATTCGCTTGAAATTTACCGCACTCAAAACCGTGATGACCTTGCTAAAAAAGAAGAGGAAGAAATTGCAATCATCGAAAAATTTCTTCCAAAGCAAATGAGTGAAGCTGAATTAAAAGAAGAACTTAAAAAGATTATTGAACAGGTTGGCGCAACATCACCGGCAGATATGGGAAAGGTAATGGGTGCAGCAACAAAACAGCTTGCGGGCAAAGCAGATGGAAAAGCAATTTCTGCTGCTGCTAAAGATTTGCTTTCAAATAAATAAATGCAAGAAAACAACCTGCATTTTCGTTTAGCCATAAACTGCTCTAACGATGATAATTGACATCATCTTTTTTATTCTGCTTGTACTTGCTGTAATAAAAGGTATAAGCCGCGGGTTTATAGTTGCTGTGTTTTCTTTTTTTGCCATTATAATAGGCGTTGCAGCGGCAATGAAATTATCTTATATAGTGGCAACCTGGCTGCAGCATGTGGTAAATATAAATGGCAAATGGCTGCCTATTTTATCTTTTATAATTGTATTGGTTGGTGTAATTGTTTTAGTTAGATGGGTTGCTAACCTTATACAGGCTGCAATAAATATTGCCATGTTAGGCTGGCTGAACAAATTAGGCGGAATTATTTTATACATAGTATTATTTCTTTTTGTGTACAGCATATTTCTTTTCTATTTAACCAAAATGAATTTACTAAAAGCAGAAACTATAAAAGCATCTCACACCTATTCTTTAGTGGAGCCTTTTGGTCCAAAAGCAATTAAAATAACCGGCGCTATTATACCTGTTTTCAAAAATATCTTTCAGCAGCTTTCAGATTTTTTTGGCCATATAGCTGCACACAATACTTAAGGCTTTCTTATTATTGTATACAATAAATGAAATAATATTATTTTAGCGTATTGCAGTTTGCGGATGTTTTAGCTTTGCAGTACCAGAATAAATTAAAATGCAATACGAAATTAGAAAACTGGATAAGTTTAAATTTGTTGAAGAAGGCGAAGGAGAACCGCTGATTCTATTGCATGGCTTGTTTGGTGCATTAAGCAATTTTGAAAGCCTTATTGAACACTTCAGGCGTACACATAAAGTTGTGGTTCCTATGTTGCCAATGTTTGAGCTTGACCTGTTGCATACTTCTGTTAGCGGCTTTGCAAAATATATTCACAAGTTTATTGAAAAGAAAGAATACGCAGATTATCATTTACTGGGTAATTCCTTAGGCGGCCACATTGCATTGGTGCATGTTTTAAAACATCCTGAGAAAGTGAGATCCCTTATTTTAACCGGCAGTTCAGGCTTGTATGAAAGCGGCATGGGAGATTCATATCCGCGTCGCGGAGATTATGAGTACATAAAGAAAAAAACAGAAGTTACTTTTTATGATCCGGCAACAGCAACTCCGGAACTGATAGATGAAGTGTATGAGATTTGTAATAACCGCTTGCAGCTAATACGCATATTAGCTCTTGCAAAAAGTGCCATCCGCAATAACCTTGGCGAAGAATTAGGACAAATAAAAAATACTACTTTATTGGTATGGGGAAGCCAGGATACAGTAACACCGCCATTTGTTGCAGAAGAATTTAAAAAGCTTATACCCAACAGCGAATTACATTTTATTGATAAGTGCGGCCATGCACCAATGATGGAGCAGCCGGCTGAATTTAACCGCATATTGGAGGAGTTTCTTACAAAAATTAAAAAAGCTGCTGCTGCAACTTTGACTTAATATTTTTTGTCTTTTAAAAAAGTTAGAAAAAACAATTTGTTAGTATCAGAAATCATACAATCATCCGTTCCTGTTTTGCATTATAATGATACAGTTGAAGAAGCAATAGAGTTATTGCAGCAAAATAATGTTGAGCAGCTTCCTGTAATAAATAATGATATTTATGAAGGCTTACTAAGCATGGATGAATTATTATCAGCAGAAGATACAGATAATGTAGGTATACTTTCAGATAAATTCATTCATATAAGTATTGCCTATAACCAGCATTTTTTAAGCGCATTAAAACTTATTACCGAAGCAAGTGTAACAGTATTGCCTGTTCTTTCTGATAATAAAGAATATATGGGCGCAGTTACAGAAAGAGCTTTATTACAATGTTTAAGTACTTTTTTAAGTTCAGATGTGCCTGGCGGAATCTTTGTGATAGAAATGTCAGCGCAAAAATTTTCTATCGGGGAAATATGCCGGCTTGTTGAAACAAATGATGCATTTGTAACACAGTTTAATACTTATCTTGAGCATCTCTCCGGCCTGCTGATTGTTACCTTTAAAATTAATAAAACCGAAATATCTGATATACTTGCCGCACTGCAGCGGTATGATTATACTGTAAGATATTATTTTGGCGAAGAGTTGTATGAAAACGGGCTTAAAGAAAATTTTGAAAACCTTATGGCCTACCTCAACGTATAAATCTACATACGTTGTTAAAAATGTTTAATCTTAAAATCATCTTGGTTACCATATCCTATTTTTACCGATTACCAGCCAGGCTTATTAGCAGATGAAATTTTCCCGTTTCTTTTTATCGCTGTTTTTTGTAGTTGTAATAAATGCTTTTGCTATTGGCCAGCATGATTCTGTTCATACTGCAATAATTGCAGATACTGCTGCTGTTAAAGATACTGTTCCTTCCACGCTATTTATTGCCAGTATTTCTATTTACGGAAATAATAAAACCAAACCATTTATTATACAACGGGAAATTCCATTTAAACAGGGCGATTATGTTACACCTGAACAACTTTCAAAAGACCTCATAACAGCCAAGCAGCAGCTTATCAATACGAGTTTGTTTTTAGATGTTGCAGTGTATATAGAAAACAGGTATGGTCAATTTGTTTTTATTACAATATTTGTAAAGGAGCGATGGTATATTTTTCCTCTGCCGTATTTCCGTTATGTTGATCCGAACTTTAATACATGGTGGGTAACGTATAATCATAGTTTAAAAAGAACAAACTATGGCATAAAATTTTTGCATAACAATATTTCCGGCCGCAATGATAAGTTTACTACATGGCTTGTTACAGGCTATTCCCAACAAATTGCGCTTAAATATGAGCGGCCTTATTTTGATAAAAAATTAAAGAATGGTTTTAGCCTCTATGTAAGTTACTTACACCAGCGTGAACTTAATTACGGCACCGATTCAAACAAGCAACAATTCTTCATGCCAGACAGTCTTTTCTTTGTTAGAAAGGCAATAAAAGCTGAAGCAAGTTATATATACAGGCCGGGCTTGCGCATAAGGCATATTTTCAGGCTGGGATATATTTATGAAAACGTTGCTGATACTATTCTTGCGCTTAATAAAGATTACTTTTCAAATGGTAAAACAAAAGAATCTTTTCCATACATTGGTTATACATTCCGCTACACCAATGCAGATTATAATCCTTATCCAACTAAAGGTTTTTTAGGCGATGCAAGCATTTTGCATCGCGGTATAAATGCAGAGATGAATTTAACGCAGTTTCAATTTATCAGCTCTTATACAATTCCCATTTTGCCCAAAACACAAATACAGTTTAAAGAAGGAGCCGTAATAAATCTTCCTTTTAACCAGCCGTTTTATAATAAAACCATGTTTGGCTATTATGGAAATATTTTTATGCGTGGTTATGAATATTATGTGGTAGATGGAGATGTTGGCGTAATTGGAAGAGCCACCTTGCAGCATGAGATATTTAATTTTAAAACTCCAATGGGTTCAGGCGCAAAACAAATATATATTCCATTCAGATTTTTTCCGAAATTATATGGCGATGTGGGCTATGCCTATGATAAAAACCCGGGTAATAGTTTATTGAATAATAAACTATTGCATAGCTGGGGTTTGGGGTTTGATATGGTTACTGCTTATGACCTTGTTTTTAAATTTGAATATTCTTTTAACCAGTTAGGCGGAAATGGTTTGTTTATTCATGTGACATCAGATTTTTAATTTAATACAATACACACAATTTAGATATTATCTTTATTCTTTAATCAGTGCCTGCAAATTCTCCAAAGAAGATTATAATATAAATTCATTGTAAATGAAATGCCGAATATAATAACCTCAAAAAAAATCATTACAAAGGCATTTCCTGCCCGACTGCGTCATTCAGGCGGGCATCTGGCAAATGAAAAACAAAAAATATACAGATGAAAGTAGCTATTTACAGCCGTGGTAATGATCAGGATTTAAAGGGCGAACTGGAAGAGCTTGTATCAAAATTAATTCACCACAACATTCAGGTATTACTGCACTATTCTTTATCAAGATTTATTCATAACAATACCAGCGAACTGATAAGTTTTTTTTCAGGTGAAAAAGAATTAAACAGCACAGTTGATTTTTTAATAAGCCTGGGCGGCGATGGAACTATTCTTGATACGATAACGCTTGTACGGGATAAAAATATTCCTATAATTGGTATTAATTATGGAAGGCTTGGCTTTTTAGCAAGCATAAGCAAAAATGAACTTGGGCTTGCTGTTGATGCTTTGGTAAACAGCAGATATGTAATTGATAAAAGAGTCTTGATTCACTTGGATGCAAACGTAGAATTGTTTGGCGATGCTCCTTTCGGGTTAAATGAATTCTCCATTCATAAGCGGGATATTTCCCCAATGATAAAGATCAACACTTATCTCAACGGAGAATTTTTAAATACATATTGGTGCGATGGTTTAATTGTTGCAACGCCAACCGGTTCTACAGGTTATAATATGAGTTGTAATGGCCCCATCGTTTTTCCTGAAGCAGGCAGTTTTGTAATTACACCTGTTGCGCCGCATAACCTTAATGTACGGCCAATAGTTATTCCCGATTCATATATAATTTCATTTGAAGTAGAAAGCAGAAGTGATGAATATATTTGTGCAATGGATGCACGCCGCGAAATTGTACATAAAGATGTGCAACTGGCAGTAAAAAAAGAAAGATTTTCAATTAGTCTTGTACGGCTGAATGAAAATAATTTTCTCTCTACCTTACATACCAAATTAACATGGGGGCTGGATAAAAGAAATTAAGCTTTTGCATTATCATATCTTACACAAGAAATAATTATGTTTTTCGTTATACAAACAATCTTAAAACAACAATGAATTTGAAAAGGCTTTTTATTTTTATATTTTTATTAAGTACTGGTTTTACTTACGGGCAATATACCACGCTGTACGACAGTTATAAAAATGAAGGTGAATTTGGTGTAGCTATAGGCGGCGCTCATTATTTTGGAGATTTAAACACAAGAGCAGCTTTAAACCGTCCTAAATTTTCAGGCGGTATATATTTTATTAAACAGTTTAATAATTATATTGGCTTACGCGTTTCAGGCGATTATGCTTTTTTAGCGTACAGCGATGTGTATAGCAAAAATGAGACGCAGCTAAGGCGCAATCTTAGTTTCAATACTAATGTGTGGGAGTTTTCTTTAAGCGGTTATTTTAATTTTTTCAGGTATATTCCCGGTGTTACAGGTTATAAATTTACGCCTTATCTTTCTTTAGGCGCCGGCGTTTTTTCTTTTGACCCTTATGCTTATTTAGATAACACCAAGTATTATTTAAGGCAACTTGGCACAGAAGGCCAGAATATAGATTCTTCTAAAAAGCAATATGGAGATATGGCGATCTGTATTCCTTTCACGTTTGGATTTAAATATAGCCTTAATGAGAATATAAATGCGTTTGCAGAAATCGGCTATCGTTTTACTACTACAGATTACTTAGATGATGTAAGCACTAATTACGCAGGCGCCGATGCATTTGTTTTAACTCATTCTGACGGAACGCAGGAAGTAGAATATCCGGCTTATTATTTACAGGATCGCAGCTATGAAACCGGTACGCCAATTGGTATAAAGGGCAGACAAAGAGGCAACAGCAGCCAAAAAGATGCTTATCTTTTATTTCATGTTGGCCTGTCTTTCAATATAACTTCTTATAAATGCCCTACAGTAAAAGCCATTGATCCTTCGCAATTGCATTAATATTTATATTCAATTTAAATCTTAACGGTAAGGTTATTGTTATTTATTAATTTTGCGTCAAGTAACAAAAGTGTCTGAGCTTAAAAATAATATTGACCTTACAAAATTGCCTAACCATATTGCAATAATTATGGATGGAAATGGCCGCTGGGCAAAAGAAAAAGGCCACGATCGTTTGTATGGCCATTATCATGGTGTTGAAAGTGTTCGCAATATTTTGGAAGGTTGTGCGGAATTGAATATTCCTTATCTCACATTGTATGCCTTTAGCACAGAAAACTGGGACAGGCCAAAAGATGAAGTAGATGGTTTAATGGAGTTGCTGGTTGATACTATACGTAAAGAAGTTATTACGCTTAATAAAAACAGCATTAAGCTTCATGTAATTGGCGACATGCATACATTGCCACCTTTTGCACGTAAAGAATTAGAAGAAGCTTTACTTGAAACAAGCCATAACGAAAAATTCAATCTTATACTAGCGCTCAGTTACAGCAGCCGCTGGGAGCTATTAAACGCTGTAAAAAATATTGCGGTTGATGTGAAAGAAGGTAAACTATCAACAGAAAATATTGACCAGGATACGCTGCAGAAATATCTTGCTACAAGTGAATTTCCCGATCCAGATTTATTAATAAGAACAAGCGGAGAATACCGCATCAGCAATTTTTTATTATACCAGTTAGCTTATGCAGAATTATACTTTACCTCAACCCGTTGGCCCGATTTCAGAAAAGAAAACCTGTTTGAAGCTATATTAGATTTTCAACGCAGGCGCAGGCGTTTTGGCAGAACAGATGAACAGATAACTCATCGGCCCGAACAGCTTTTTCAATCCTGACAGCATTTAACAAACACTTTTAATTATTCAGGCTAATTTGCCCGCTTTAAAAAACGTTGTGACTGCAACGTATTAATCAAAACACATCAATAAAATAATATTATTCCGGATGCGATATTTGTTCGCGATTGCGTTAATCCTGTTTATTTGCTTCATTAGCATTCAGTCAGCCAATGCCCAGCAACAGCCGCAAACACCTCCGGTTTTACCTGATACAATTCAAGGCCCATTGGTTCAAAGAGATTCTACCGGCCTTATTCACATACAGCAGGATACTGTACCAATAACTTCTTTAAATCCAGACCTGCTTAATATTTTTAATCAAAACATTCCAAAAAAGTATAAAATCACTGCCATTACAGTTACAGGCAATAATTATTTTGATCAAAATCTTTTATTATCTATCGCAGGTCTGAATGTAGGCGATGAAGTTTCATTGCCGGGCGGCGATAATTTTTCAAAGGCTATTAATAAACTCTGGTCACAAAATTATTTTAGTGATGTTGCCATTTATATTACTTCTCTTAAAGATGATAACATTACACTCGAAATAAATGTTACGGAAAGGCCGCGTTTATCAAAGTTTATATTTAAAGGAATAAAAAAAGGCGAAAAAGATGATCTTACGCCAAAAACAGGGCTGGTAATTAACAGGGTTGTTACAGAAAATGTAAAACGCACTTCAGTTGATGCAATAAAGAAATTTTATGCTGATAAAGGCTACCGCAATGTACAGGTTACAGTAAGTGAAATAAAAGATACGGCAAATCAAAATTCTTCCATCCTTGTATTTAATGTTGATAGAGGCAGTAAAGTAAAAATTGCAGAAGTAAGTTTTCTGAATAATAATAACATAGAAGACGACAAGTTAAAAAGCCAGATGAAGGGCACGAAAGAAAAAAGCCATTTTACACTCTTCCCCTCCAAAAACAAAACTCCGCTTGATGACAGCACCGGATACAGATTTCATGATTATATGGGTGACTGGGGCTTTTTATCATTAACAAAAACAAAAGAAATACTTGAGCCTTACATAAAAATCAAACCTTTTGCTTCCGCCAAATATGATGTGAAGAAATACGAGGAAGATAAAGACAAAGTAATTTCTTATTATAATTCTCTTGGTTACCGGGATGCAAGTATAGAAAATGATACAGCGGTTAATGCACAAGACGGGCTTCATCTTTATCTTCCGGTTAATGAAGGAAATAAATATTATTTCGGAAATATCGCGTTTAGCAATAACACAAAATATTCTGATTCTTTATTGATTGCTTTATTGGGTATTAGAAAAGGCGATACTTATAACCGGGATATTCTTGACAAAAAATTAGGTATTACTATTTCTCCTGAAGGCGGCGATATAAGCGGCTTATACATGGATGATGGTTATTTGTTTTTTCATGTTGATCCTGTAGAAACGGCTGTATATAATGATACGATTGATTACGATATTAAAATGTATGAAGGGCCTCAGGCAACATTTAAAAACATTAAAATTTCCGGCAACGACAGAACAAAGGAATATGTTATAAGAAGAGAACTAAGAACATTGCCGGGAGAAAAATTCAGCCGCACAGATGTTATTCGTTCACAGCGTGAAATTGCAAACCTTGGATTTTTTAACCAGGAAAAAATTGTTCCTGATATTGTTCCCGACCAGGAAAATGGAACTGTGGATGTGAACTGGCAGGTAGAGGAAAAATCAGGTGACCAGCTTGAGCTGAGCGCTGGTTTTGGCGGCGGTATTGGTGTTACCGGAACATTAGGCGTTACATTCAATAACTTTTCAGTAAATAATATTTTTCGTAAATCAGCGTGGGATCCTTTACCGGTTGGCGATGGCCAAAAGTTAAGTTTGCGTGTGCAAAGTAATGGTCGTGCTTATCGCTCTTACAACGCATCTTTTACCGAGCCATGGCTTGGCGGCAAAAAAAGAAATGCGTTTTCTGTGAGTATTTACGATACAAAATTTGCAAACGCATATAACCCGCTAACAGGCCAATATGAAAAATTAGCTGCAGATACTTCATTCTTTAAAACCACCGGTTTTTCTGTTGGTTTATCCAAGCAATTAAAATGGCCTGATGATTATTTTTCTACTGGTGTATCATTTGAGTATGCCCGTTACCAGCTTAAGAATTATTATATAGATCCAACAAATCTTCCGGGCTTCAACAATGGTTTTTCCAACAACATAAGTTTGAAATTTACGCTGCAGCGTTTTTCTGAAGATCAGCAAATATTCCCGAGAACAGGGTCAAACTTTTTATTAACGCTGCAGGCAACTCCACCATGGTCGTTAATTGATAAAAGTATTGTCAACTGGTCTAACCCGTATACCTTAATAGAATATTATAAATGGAGGTTTACCGGCGAATGGTATGTGCCTATTGGTAAACCAACAGGCCCTGACAGAAATAAACAATTTGTTTTAAAGCTTGCTGCCAAGTATGGTTATATAGGCAGATATAATCCTCAGCTTAACATTTCTCCTTTTGAGCGCTTCCAGGTAGGTGATGCAGGCTTAAGCAACAGTTATGCTTTATTGGGTTATGATATTATTGCACAACGCGGTTATCCTGTTTATCAAACTTCTGACCCGCGCATAAACCCAGACCAGCAAGGCGCTTCAGAATATTTTACCATATTTAATAAATATACGCTTGAATTGCGTTACCCTTTTGCGCTTAATCCCAGTAGTACTATTTATGCTGAAACATTTTTTGAAGCTGCTAATGGATGGTATAGTTTCAAAGATTATAATCCTTTCAGGTTGCGCCGTTCTGTTGGTGCAGGTGTGCGATTCTTTCTCCCCATGTTCGGTTTGCTGGGATTTGATTATGGTATAGGATTAGACCGCTATGGTCCTAATTCAAGTTTTAAAGATGTTTCAAGATTTACATTTATGTTGGGTTATGAACCGGATTAATTTACATTTAACATCTTAAAAAATTAATAATTAAAAATTTCCCAGTCATGAAGAAACTATTATTAATAATAATGCTTGCAGTTGGATTTACATTTAATACGCAGGCACAGAAGTACGCAATTATAGATACAAAATATATATTAAGCAAAATGCCCGAATATGTGGATGCTGATAAAAAACTGCAGCAAATAAGTGATCAGTGGCAAAAAGAAATTGATAATATGCAGTCACAGTTAAATGATATGTA
The DNA here is from genome assembly GCA_013285855.1 of Bacteroidota bacterium. Lineage (GTDB taxonomy): Bacteria > Bacteroidota > Bacteroidia > Chitinophagales > Chitinophagaceae > Parafilimonas. The sequence goes on along the minus strand of JABDGW010000022.1, from coordinate 24,985 downwards.
TAAAAATTATGATGCCGAGCAATATATGTTGAGTGATGATTTGAAGAAAAAACGCGAAGATGAATTGTTTAATAAAGAAAAGGAATTAAGAGATCTGCAAAAAAAACGTTTTGGCTACGAAGGCGATTTATTTAAAGAAAGAGAAAGAATTGTTAAGCCGATCCAAGACAAAGTTTATAACGCGGTGCAAAAAATGGCTGTAGCGCATGGATATGATTTTGTGCTGGATAAAAGTGAAGGAATTACCATTATATTTGCCGACCCAAAATTAGACCGCAGTAATGATATACTGCAGCAACTCGGGATAAAAAATTAAACACTATAAATTTTAAACAATAAAAAATGAAGAAAGTTTTCCTGGCAGCGGTTTGTGTTACTGCCTTATGTTTTGGTTTTAAAACATCCAATGCCCAAACAGCCCCGGCATTTAAAGTAGGGGTTTTTGATATTGATCTGATGGTTCAGGCCTTGCCGGAATATCGTGGTATTGACAGCTTAACACAACTGTATGAAAGAGATACATTGGGTACAGAATACCAGATTTACCAGGGCGAATATCAAAGGTTGGATAGCACGCTTAAATCTGATTCTGCAAAAGGAGTATCTCCAACTATAATGTCTTATAACAATCAGCAAAAGCAGCAAATGATGTATAATTTGGTTTACTGGCAGCAAATTGCTCAGCAAAAATCTGATCAATACAGGGGCAGCCTTTCAGCGCCGCTTTATCAAAGAGTAGTTGTTGCGTACAAAAAAGTATTAGCAGTAAAAAAATATAATCTCATTTTAAAACCTAATACTTACGAAGTAGGCTTTCCGGTTGAAAACATGTTTCCTTTAGTGGCTAAAGAACTGAATGTTACTTTGCCTCCGGGCTTAACTATTGATCCTAACCAGGCCTTACAAGACCAGGGAACAATCGGCGGTGCTGGTGTTCCAAAAGCAGGAACAGGAAAACCTTAATAAGCAAATCATTTATATAAATTAGGAAGAGGCTGTCTCAAACTTTTGAGACAGCCTCTTTTATGTTATAATGGGTAACTGATTGTAATAAAAATATCCGCTTCTAAAAATTATAAGCAATGCTGATGCCTTTTGCCCCTGGCCAAACCGCTGGAGAAATTGCCACGTGCTGAAAGCTTTTGCTCTTATGTAATTCAGGAACTAAAATTCCTGAGCCAGCACCAATTACATAACCAATAATAATATCGCTTAAAAAATGCTGACCAGCTTCGTAACGGTAATAACCTGTAACTACAGGCAAAGCTGCAGACACTCCCCATATGTAAGGTTTAAGTTTTGAATCAGGATGCAGATCGCTAAAAACTTTTGCGGCAAAAAAACTTGCGCTTGCAGTAGCAGCAACATGACCTGCATAAAATGAGCGTTGCGAATTATTGCTTAAGCGTTTGCTTAAGGGGGCATTGAAATTTTCATTTTTATCAGGGTAAACTAATGGCCTGCTTCTTTGCACAGTGCCTGCCGCCATAGTATAAAGCGCTGAGGTTATTGCAAGTGATTCTGTATACATCACTAAAATTTTTCCGGCCTGCTGCCGTTCTGTTTTATCTGCAACTACAAATATTAATGGCATAGCAAAGCCTGCAAAAAATGGATAATAACTGTTAGTGTTTGCACTCTCTGAATAAAAGCCTGCATTGCCACGGTCAAAGCCAAGGATATCACTTCTTGTTTTACTTGCAGCCTCTGAAGCAGTAAGGCTATCTTTATTTTGTATAAGATGAAGTCCAAGCACACTAAAACCAATGCCTGCACCAGTAACCGGTGCATCAACTTTCCAGCTTATATGGTAAACATCTTTTGCATTAAAAACAGGAGAAATATTATCCTGGCTAAAAGCATTGTTGAGAAAAATACTCATAACAATACAACAACTAATGAAGCATTTCAATTTTTAAACAATTTAAATGATTAATAATTCAGTCTTCCCACACCGTAAGTCCTTCACTGCAATTAGCGCAGATATCAATGTTCTTACGGCTTTTCATTAATTCACTTCTAAATTGTTTATAGTTATTATTATGCCAGATTTCTTTAAAGGATTGAGTTTGTAAATTACCAAGTCTGTGCATGGCATCCTTATCAAAGCAACAGGGTACAACCATTCCATCCCAGGTAATTACATTGGCGTGATGCAGTTTCCAGCAATGGTTTTTCATGCCGCTTTTACTTTGCATATTACCATTGGCATCTTTACGGTAGCGGCTGTATTTATCTATAGTTGGTATAAGGTTATGTGGATCATTTTCATAATCGTAAACCTGTGCAGTTTTAAAACGCACCTGGTCAACACCAATTTCTTTTGCAAGCAGCTTTATATCTTCAATCTGGTGCTCGTTTGGTTTTACCACAAGAAACTGGAAAAAAACAAAAGGTGTTTTACTATTTAATTCTTTTTTCCATTTTATAATATTGCGTGCACCCTGCAATACTTTTTCAATATTGCCGCCAACACGGTACTGTTTATATACATCCTGTGTTGTGCCGTCAATAGAAATTATTAAACGATCTAAACCGCTTTCAACAGTGCGTTTTGCTTTTTCATCATTTAAATAATGTGCGTTGGTTGATGTAGCTGTATAAATGCCTTTATCATGCGCGTACTTCACCATTTCTAAAAAATCAGGATTTAAAAATGGTTCGCCCTGGAAATAAAAGATCAGGTACAAAAGTTCTTTATAAACATCATCAATTGTTTGCCTGAAAAAATCTTTTTTAAGCATGCCAGTGGGCCGCGTAAAAGCACGCATACCGCTTGGGCATTCAGGACAACGAAGATTGCAGGAAGTTGTTGGCTCAAATGAAATAGAAATCGGGTAACCCCATTGCAAAGGTTTTTTAATCAGCTTGCTTAACTGGTAACTTGCTACTACTTTAGCTGCATTTAAGCTGCGGCGAAAAGTAAGCTTGGATAAAAGGTTTTTTGTATCGTTCCAGTTAAAGTATGCCATATCAGGCTGTAAAATTACAACTATCAGGTTTAATAGGAACAACTCTTGTATGCAACAGCCTGTTAGGATAAGTTTAAATTAAAATGGAATATTTTTGAATGGCGAGAATTTATTACAAATTGAACACATGAAATCATTACTTGTTTTTAGCGCAATTTTTATTATTTGTTTTAATTGCTTTTGTCAACCAGTCATTGAAAGAACAAAAGCAATAGCACAAATTGAAAGAACAGATTATGATGCAACTGCAATCAATAAATTGGCATCGCTTGCTTCAAATAACTTCCAGGTAACTTATTACAGGTGCAACTGGAAAATAGATCCTGCTGTGCGTTATATGAGCGGAAGCGTAACGTCATATTTTAAAACAACTGCTTTCACGCATCAGATTGTGTACGATTTCACAGACAAGCTTACTGTTGACAGTGTACTGTATCATAACCAACATGCATCATTTTCGCAGCAATCTAATGCAACAATTGTAATAAACTTTTCAGTTGAATTTGCAATTGGAAAACAGGATTCTGTTTCAATTTATTATCATGGCGTGCCGCCGGCAAGTGGTGATTTTACGGGAGGTTTCTCACAAACAACACATGCAGGAATACCTGTTATCTGGACGTTGAGTGAACCTTTCGGCGCGTCGGGCTGGTGGCCTTGCCGCAATGGGCTTGATGATAAGGCAGACAGTATTGATATTTATATAACATATCCATCGCAATACAAAGCATCTTCAAATGGTGTATTACTAAATACAACAACAAACGGAAGCTCCGCCACTTCTCATTACCAGCATCATTATCCTATCGCTTCTTATCTTGTTGCAATAGCTGTAACCAATTATAGTGTGTTTACAAACAACATCCGGATAAATGGTAAAACTTTGCCTGTAATACAATATATATATCCTGAAAACCTTTCTGATTTCCAGGCAAACACCCCTGCTGTTTTAAACGCATTACAATTGTATAGTAGTTATTTTGGCGATTATCCTTTTTTAAAAGAACGGTATGGGCAAACACAGTTTAGCTGGGGCGGCGGTATGGAACATCAAACAAATTCTTTTGTAGTAAATGCGGGAACAGGGCTACTAACACATGAGTTAGGACATCAATGGTTTGGAGATAAAGTTACCTGCGGAAGCTGGCAGGATATATGGCTGAATGAAGGTTTTGCAACATGGCTTGCAGATATGTTTTACACTGAAAAAATTGATACAGCTAATTACAGACCTGATGTTCAGGAAGATCTTACTTACATCACTTCACAACCCGACGGCAGTGTATGGGTAAATGATACTACCAACAGCAACCGCATTTTTGATGGACGCTTAACCTATGACAAAGGCGCGTTTTTACTGCGCATGCTGCGATGGACGCTTGGTGATAGTTTATTTTTTAAAGGTATCAACAGGTATCTTACTGATCCTGCACTTGCTTATGGTTTTGCACGCACTGCAGATCTGCAACGCAATCTGCAGCAGGCAAGCGGGCTTAACTTAAATTATTTTTTTAAGCAATGGTTTTACGGTGAGGGTTATCCGTCCTTTACTGTAAAATGGAAAGACTCTTCTGACCATAAATTATATTTTCATGTATCGCAAACAACTTCAAAACCTTCATCTGTAAAATTCTTTAAACTGCCTTTACCTGTGCAGGTAAGCAATGGTAAGAAAACAAAAACTATAACATTATTCTGCACGCAGAAAAACCAGGATTTTGTTGTAGATAACCTGGGATTTATTACAAGAACTGTTACAATAGATCCGGATAATTATATTATCAGCAAAAACAATAAAGCAGTTAAGATACAGGGTTTGCAGACCGGTGAAAATAACGGTGCAACAATATCTGTAAGTCCAAATCCTGTTATTGATGTTGCTGAAATTTCATTAAAAAATTGTAAAGGAAAAATTCTATTACAGCTTTTTAATAATGCCGCTGATATTGTTTGGAGCAGGCAAATAAATGTGCAGGAATCATCAACTCAAATTCAAATACCATTTTCTTCTTTCAATAGCGGCACTTACAGGTTATTGGCAATTGAGGAGAATGGAACTAAACATTCTGCCGCAATCATTAAATAATTTTTTCGTTTAAAATACAGCTTATAAGAATTGAGGCTTCATGGCTAAGCGTAAACGTTCAAAAAAGAAATCGAACAATAAAGTTTTTATTATAGTTACTGCAGTTGTAGTGTTGCTTGCAGCTTACATCTGGATAACGTATTCTTCTCAGCAAAAAAAAGAAGCAGCACGGTTTGCATTATATCCTGATTTTGGAATTGAATTACCGCTTGGCTATAAAATTCATGGCATTGATGTAAGCAGCTACCAGGGAAATATTTATTGGCCTGCTGTTGCCCAAATGCAGGACCAGGATGTGAATATAAAATTTGCATTTATTAAAGCCACAGAAGGTTTAAATAATGTAGATAAGCAATACAGTCACAACTGGCAAAATGCAAAAGGGGCAAATATAATACGAGGCGCATATCATTATTTTCTGACAACAAAAAGCGGAAAGCTGCAAGCGCAGAATTTTATAAAAACAGTTAAGCTGCAGCCCGGCGATCTGCCTCCGGTTCTTGATGTGGAAGAGTTATACGGCGTGCGCCCTGATAGCATGCGCAGCCGTGTTGCTTCCTGGTTATTAACTGTGCAAAAAGCATATAATGTAAAGCCGATGATTTATACAAACGTTTCATTCTATAAAAATTTTCTTGGTCACCAGTTTGATGATTACCCGCTTTGGGTAGCACATTATTTTGTGCAAAAGCGACCGGGTGTTGATGAGGGCTGGAACTTTTGGCAACATAATGCAACGGGTAAAGTAAACGGCATTCGCACAAGAGTTGATTTTGATGTATTCAGCGGCGATACAACCAGTTTTCAAAACTTACTTGTTCACTAAACTGCTACTCATTATTTTATTAATTGCAATCTCACAGCTTCACCTCCACCGGAAGGCAAATCAATTGTTATATTATCAGAAGAAGTAACAGTCTTTTCTTCTTTTATAAGTTGATTAGGATAATTTACGGCATCAGCAGAATCTTTATATATTTCTGCATGATAATTTCCTGGCGATAAAAACTTCAGCGGAATAGTTACTGTTTTTTGTTTGTTGTTATTAATAGTTCCTATATACCACTCTGTTCCGTTTCTGCGTGCAATGGAAACCCATTCACCAACTTCTGCGCCAGGCACAATTGTTTCATCCCAAACAGTTGGCACTTCTTTAATAAATTCAAAACCTGGCTGCCCTTCATAAGCTTCGGGTTCATCGCAAACCATTGCCATGTGATTTTCGAGTACAACATACATGGCAAGCATGTGGCATCGCGTGCCTAATACATGCGGCCTTGTTGTCTGCACTTTAAAATTTGATTGTGGCATTGCCCTGAAGCCGCCAAGATGGTAATCAGTCGGGCCTGCCAATCCTCTTGTAAAAGGAATATTGATATCATCATCCGGCGTTATAAGATTACCCCATTTATCACACTCGTAATTCAATGTTCCTTCACGGGTAGATTCGTTTGGATATGTGCGGCTTAATCCTGTTGGCTTGTATGCTCCGTGAAACTGAATTTCGAGATGATGCGCTGCGGCTTTCTGTAATATTTCTTCCTGGATCTTAACCATCTCCTGGTCGTCTCTGTTTAAAAAATCAACCATCATTCCTTCAATGCCCCATTTTTCAAACAGAGTAAAAGCACTGTCAAGCTTTGGATAAAGCGCCTGCCAGTGTACCCAAAAACGCAACCGCACACCTTTTGATCTTGCATAATCACTCAATGCTTGTATATCCAAACCCGGTCTTGGTTTCATTATATCTGTATTAGGTCCGGGCTGATAATCCATACCATCATTTTTATACCATGCAACACGGCGATAACCGATTATAGTATGGTATTGAATATTGTTTCTCGCACAAAAATCAATGTAATATTGATTGAATTCAAAGTCAACTCCGGGCTCCCATGTGGTATCTGGTGAGATATCTCCGTTCCACCAGTGAAAGGTTGCTTTGCCTGGCGCAAGCCATGACAGATCTTTTATTTTACATGGATCGGCAAGGTCAGTAAGTATATTTGATTCAACCAAAGCACCGATTCTATCACTGATCATCATTACCCTCCATGGACTGTGATGCGGTAAAGCAGCTTTTACTTTTATCAGGCTTTGATCGGGCAATGGCGTTAGCTGGCTGGTAAGTATTCCATTGCGTTTTATTAAACTCATGCCTGCATAATCCAAAAGATTTGCTTCCGTAATTGCCATAAAAATATTTCCCGAAAATTGAAACAAAGCCGGCATGTCCATCAGTGTATCATTCTTAATATTATTCAATGGAAGCACATCATAGCGATGCTCGTGAGAAGTAAAAAAATCTTCTAAAAAAGCAACTCTTGCTGTTGGATTTTCTGTAAGATTAAATGTTGTATTCTCATTTGTAATTGTAATATCATTCCACTCACGCTGCTGCGGAAATTCATACCTGAAACCAATTCCATCATTAAAAATTCTTACCCGTAAATTCACTATCCTGTTTTTGCCTTTTGTTTCCTGCATAGGTATAAATACTTCTTTATAAGTATCGTGTACTGCGCTGGTTTTGCCTTCCGGTAATGAATAATCATCAGCGCCATCTGTTATAATTATTTTACCTGTTTTAATATTGTTGCTGAAAGTATCCTCTGTAAAATTCACGCTTAAGGTACTGTAATCAACAAGTAGTTTATTTTTAAATTTAACCGCATATTGCGGCTGACCTTTATTACTATTGAAGAGATAAGTTATTTGACCGTTGGGCGATGAAACACTTACTTTATTTTGAGCAAATGAAGTAACTGTAAAAATGACGATGCTCACAAAAGCGGCAATAGAATTTTTTATCATGCGGCAAATATTAGGTAACAATGTTATAGTAAATATTCAAGTATAGAATCCCTGCAACTTCTTAATTTAAATTGTGCTGCTGTATTATATAATCATATAACTACTGGCATTGTTTTTTGAATTTTTATTTTTGATGAATGAATTACATGGATCATCTTAAAAAAGATAAAAAACTTGCAGCGTTTATTAATGAGCCGGTGCACGAACGTATCAAACTACATACAAATATTCCGCTGCAACTAATTGGAAGTATTATGAGCCAGCAACTCAACACAAAAGTGGCAGATATTATTTATAATCGGTTTCTTTCTTTATACAAAAACAAAGAGCCAAAGCCGCAACAAATATCAGGTACTCCAAATGAAACATTACGTGCAATTGGTTTATCAAATGCAAAAGTGAGTTATGTAAAAAATGTGGCTGCATTTTGTGTTGAACATAAGATAACAGATAAGAAATTACATTCCATGAGCGATGACGAAGTTGTTACATTGCTTACACAAATAAAAGGCGTTGGAAAATGGACAGTTGAAATGTTGTTGATGTTTGCATTAGGCCGTGAAGATGTTTTTTCAATTGATGATTATGGTGTTCAAAAAGCAATGATAAAGATTTATAAATTAGATAAGCTGGATAAAAAACGACTGCGTGAAAAGCTGCTGAAGATTTCCGCAAAATGGGCGCCATACAGAACCTATGGTTGTTTATATTGCTGGCATTTGAAAGATAATAAACCGGTTTCAACCACTTAATTAAATATGGAGTATGAGGTTTAAAGATTACAGGAAAAACAACTATGGTTTACTTTTTGCATCAATATAAAAAACTCATTTATGAATAACGATGCAAATAAACAAGGCGACAATTCAACACAAAAACATATTCCGCAACCCGATCCATCAATATCTTCAGGCACAGGTTCCAATGCAGAAAAAGATCCTGATGAATGGATAACAGGCGCTGAACCAATGACAGGCGCACAAAAATCTTATCTTAAAACTTTATCTGATGAAGCAGGAGAAGAGTTTGATGAAAATTTGTCAAAAGCTTCCGCATCAAAACGCATAGAAGAATTGCAACAGAAAACCGGCAGAGGGTTGAACCTTAATAATGACAGCAAAGAATAAATTATTCTTCCTCCCTGCCATATAATTTGCGCAATTCATTTTTAGAAGCATCAAGTACTTTTTTTTGTGCAGCGCTTAAATTATCGCCTGTGCGATTTTCGTAAAAATTGACCATGCTCATAGCCGATTGAAAGGGACCGGCTTTTTTCCGCTTGCTTTTTTCTGCGGAATTCTTTACAGATTCAGCAATTTTTTTTGGATCTTTTGATTTGAAAATATTCTTTTCCAAATCCATTGCATTGCTTGTTTGGGTAACTTTTTTCGACCATTTTTTTTGTGCTGCCTTCTTAGCTTTTTTTACCTCGCTCTTCTTAGCCGCATTCTTTTTCGGGGCAGATTTTTTAGCCATAATCCTTTATTTAATCTTCTTCAAGCATAATACCAGATTTTATAAATTGGTTGCTTCTTTAATGTCTTCTGATGTTTTTATATTAAAAGCAGCATTCATCTTATTACGGTCAAATTCTTTTTCATTATTAGATAAGAAAATAGTAGCGGCGCCATTACCGATAAAATTCGTAAGCGCTCTTGCTTCGCTCATAAATCTGTCAACACCTAATAAGAAAGCAAGCCCTTCAACGGGTATAACTTTTACTGCAGTTAATGTTGATGCAAGCACAATAAATCCGCTGCCTGTAACGCCGGCTGCACCTTTTGAGGTGATCAGCAATACTCCAATTATAACTAAAATTTGATGCAGCGATAAGTCTATATGATACACCTGCGCAAGGAACATCACAGACATAGAAAGATAGATGGTTGTTCCGTCAAGATTAAAAGAATAACCTGCAGGCACAACCAGGCCAGTTACAGGTTTTGAGCAACCCATGCGCTCTAACTTTTCTATCAATGATGGCAATGCAGCTTCTGATGATGAGGTGCCTAAAACAATCAGTAATTCTTCGCGTATATATTTTAAAAATCTAAAGATGCTTATTTTATAATAGTGAAGCAATAAACCAAGTACAATAAATATAAAACAGAGGCAGGTGATGTAAACGCAAAGCATGAGTTTACCAAGCGGCAATAATGTATGCAAACCAAACTTTCCTATTGTATAAGCCATGCCGCCAAAAGCACCCAGCGGCGCCAACATCATTACAATACGCAGGCCTTTAAAAACATATTTAGACACAATTGTAAGTGGCTTAATAATTTTTTGTTTTTGTTTGAATTTGTTTAGCCATATACCAAAAACAATTGCAACAACTAAAATTTGCAACGTAGGATTTTCTTTTAAAAACCCCAGCCACGTAAATGCTTTAGCTTGTTTTACATAACCGGAAATATCGCCGCCATTTATTTCAGACATATTTACGCTGCTTCCAGGTTGTATTAAATGAGAAACGATGATCCCTATCAATAAAGCAAATGTTGTAAGAATTTCAAAATATAAAATTGCTTTACCACCTACACGCCCTGCTTTTTTCAGATCACCCATATTACTTATACCGAGTGAAATAGTAAGAAAGATAATGGGATAAATAAAAATCTTTATAATGGCAATAAAATCAGTACCAAGAAACTGCATTTTTATTGCGGTACCAGGATAGAATTTACCAAGCAATGCACCCGCTGTTATTGCTATAAGCACCCAGAAAGTAAGATTGGTAAATACTTTTTTCATTAAGGAAATAGATGGTTATTTGTTTTGATCAAATCTTTCAAGGCATCATTGTAATCATTCCATATTTCTTTTACAATTTCAGCAGCAGGTTTTATATCTTTTATTAAAGCGCTTACTTCGCCAATTTCCAATTCACCTTCATTTAAATCTCCTTCCAGCATTCCTTTTTTTGCGCGGCCATGTCCTAATAATTTTGCAAGATCTTCTTTCGTTGCGCCATGTGCTTCAGCTTCATTTATCAATTCATAAAAATGATTTTTAAACAACCGCACAGGAACAATTTTTTTCATGCTCAGCATTGTATCGCCCTCTTTACTATTCACAAGAAGCTGTTTGTATGCAATATGATTTGATGCTTCATCACTGCAAACAAAACGGGTTCCTACCTGAACACCATCAGCACCCAAAATCATTGCGGCAAGCATTTGTTTCCCGGTTGCAATGCCACCTGCAGCAAGCACCGGAATTTTTACAGCTTCTTTTACCGCCGGAACTAAAACCATGGTAGTTGTTTCTTCACGCCCGTTGTGGCCGCCCGCTTCAAAGCCTTCTGCAACTACAGCATCACAACCGGCATCTTCAGCTTTCTTTGCAAATGTGCTGCTGCTTACAACATGCACAACTGTTATTCCGTGTTGCTTTAAAATTCCTGTCCATATTTTTGGATTGCCTGCGCTGGTAAAAACAATTTTTATTTTTTCATCAATTACTGTTTGAATATGTTTTTCAATATCAGGATACAACAAAGGAATGTTTACGCCAAAAGGTTTTGTGGTTGCGGACTTACACTTTTGAATATGCAATTTTAAAACATCAGGATACATGCTGCCGCTTCCAATTAATCCTAGCGCACCGGCATTGCTTACGGCACTTGCCAGTTTCCAGCCGCTTGTCCAAACCATGCCCGCCTGGATAATGGGGTAATCTATATTAAAAAGCTTTGTTACGCGGTTATTAAAAGATGGCATAAGCTATCAAAATAAAACAAAGCAATTCAATAAATAAAAATCATCTGTAAGAAGTTATTGAAAAGCAGGTAAGCTTTAGTGAAACTTATTAGTAAACATTCTTTACCTGGTTATACGAAATAAACCTGCGGAGAATAGAATTTTTTTGAGCTTTCTCAAATTGAAGATTTTTATCCTGAGAAGTGCCTGCAGGGTTAGATTTTTTTATACAAGTTTTTTCGTTAGGCTGAACTAAAATAATTGCAGTTATAATAAGGCAAACTGAAGCAATAAGCAGTGATGTGTTTTTCGCGTAGCGCATAATAGCAGGTTTACAGTACGAATGTAATCGTAAAAACTTTGCTTTGAATATTTTTGCATGTTAAAAAATTCTAAACAATAGCGCGTTTTTATTGTTGAAGATAATATTTGAATTGTACTAGGTTTGCGTATTAAACACATGCTGCCATGAATGAAAATTTTGTTAAGCGCATATATTCAGAATTAGAACAAATAGAAACATCCGGGTTATTAAAAAAAGAACGCATTATTACAAGCCCTCAAGGAGCGGAAATTGTCGTGAATGATAAGGTAGTTTTAAATTTTTGCGCAAATAATTATCTTGGTTTGTCCTCTCACCCAAAAGTTATAGAAGCTGCACATAAAGCAATTGAAACGCATGGTTACGGTTTAAGCAGTGTGCGTTTCATCTGCGGCACACAGAACATTCATAAAGAACTTGAGCAAAAGATTGCAGATTTTTTAGGAACAGAAGATACGATCTTATACTGCGCTGCCTTTGATGCAAACGGCGGAGTATTTGAGCCTTTGTTTAATGAGCAGGACGCTATTATAAGCGATGCCTTAAATCATGCTTCGGTTATTGATGGAGTGCGTTTATGTAAAGCTCAGCGGTATCGTTATGAGCACAACAACATGGAAGACCTTGAAAAAAAATTAATTGATGCTGCCCATTTACGCAGCCGCATTATTGTTACTGATGGTTCTTTCAGTATGGATGGAACGATTGCGCAATTAGATATTATTTGCGATCTCGCAGATAAATATGATGCGATTGTAATGATTGATGACAGCCATTCAACAGGCTTTCTCGGTAAAACAGGCCGCGGTACACATGAATATAAAAATGTGATGGGAAGAATTGACATCATTACAGGCACTTTAGGCAAAGCTTTAGGCGGAGCGAACGGTGGGTTTACCAGTGGCAGAAAAGAAATTATTGAAATGTTGCGACAACGTTCAAGGCCTTATCTTTTTTCAAATACGCTGGCGCCTGCTATTGTTGGGGCTTCTATTGCTGTGTTTGATATGCTTACTGAAACAACTGAACTGCGTGATAAGCTTGAAAGCAATACAAAATATTTCAGAACAAAAATTACTGAAGCCGGTTTTGATATAAAACCCGGCGAACATCCTATCGTTCCGATTATGTTATACGATGCTGTTGTTGCGCAAAACTTCGCTGCTAAATTATTGGATGAAGGCATTTATGTGATTGGGTTTTTTTATCCTGTTGTGCCGAAAGATATGGCGCGCATTCGTGTACAATTAAGTGCAGCACACGAAACATATCATATTGATAAAGCGGTTGAAGCGTTTAGTAAAATTGGAAAAGAATTGGGTGTGATAAAAAATTAAAATAAATGCACAGACATAAATACTCGCTTTTTCACTTTTTACTTTTTACCTTTTACTTCTTTTCATCTTGTACGCCCAACAACGTTACCAACGATGATAGCCTGAAAAAATATTTCGATCAATATCATGTTACAGGCACATTTGGAATGTATGATAATGGGCATGCTCAATTCACTATTTATAATTTACAAAGATTTACCGATAGCGCTTATTTACCTGCTTCAACATTTAAAATTGTAAACTCGCTTATTGGGTTGCAAACAGGTGTAATTACAAATGAAAAAATGGTTATTCCGTGGGATAAAGTTGTTCGGTCAAATCCTGATTGGAATAAAGACCTTACAATGGAACAGGCTTTTAAAGTTTCTGCAGTGCCATATTACCAGGAAGTGGCAAGAAGAATTGGAAAAGATACAATGCAGCACTGGCTGGATAGCTTAGGGTATGCAGCAAAATATGGCCGGGCTGTTATTCATGATGATATTGATTCTTTCTGGCTTGATAATGATATAAAGATTACGGCAGATGAGCAGTTAGGTCTTGTAAAAAGATTATATTTTGATCAGTTGCCTTTTCAAAAACGCGTGCAGGATGTTGTAAAAAAAGTTATGCTGCAAGAAGATAATGCCAACTATAAATTAAGTTATAAAACTGGTTTTGGTTATCGTGAAAATGGTAATTCCATCGGCTGGATTGTTGGCTGGGAAGAAGAGAATCTTCATCCTTATTTTTTTGTTGTGCAGATTGAAGGCCCGCATGATATGGACATTAAAAACGTTCGGATAACTATTCTGAAAAACATTCTTACACAATATGGATTTTTTAAAGGGGAAAAATGATTGCTTAAACATTGATCTCAAAAACTTTTTGCTCTTTCTTTTCTGTAAATCCAAGATGCAGGTAAAACGCATGTGTTTCTTTTCTTTTCACATTACATCTTAATCTTAATTTACCACAATTTTTTTCTTTGCACCATTGCTTTACGTGTTCAATTAACGTTGTGCCGATGTTGTTTTTTCTATATTTTTCATCAACCACTAATCCGCGTACCTCGCAAACAGGAGAAGATGAAACAGATAGCACATAAGCAACCGTGATCCATCCGGCAACCATATTTTCATGCACTGCAACAAAAGCTGCTGCATCCTCTTTTTGTGAAAATAAATGAATGTTAGTCTGAACCTCTCCTGCTGTTATTTGGTAACCGAGTTGGCCGCAAAGATTCATTACAGCAACGGCATCTTCTTTTTTCATTGATCTTACTTCAATATTCATATTGTATTATCCCTGCAAAATTCAATAGTTTAATCAAACCATAAATTTTTCTCTTCTTTCTTTCAATTGGCGCAATGCTTGTAGCTTGCAGCAATCGTACAATGTTTTCATTCGAACATACAGAATTTCTTATCGGTTTATTAATCATTATTCCGCTGGTTTTGCTTTTTCTTACAGTTCTTAACTGGAAGAAAAAAGTAACAAAAGCGCTGGGTGATGATAAGCTCATCAACCAGCTTACAAAAAATTATTCTTCAAAACGTTTTAAAATTAAATTCATTTTAATAACCACATGCATTGCTTTATTGATTGTTGCTGCCGCCAATTTAAGAAAGCCGGTTTCAGGCGAAAAGGAAAGAAAAGCCGGTATTGACGTAATGATTGCACTCGACGTAAGCAAAAGCATGTGGGCAGAAGATACAAAACCATCAAGGCTTGATGCAGCAAAGCAGTTTGTAAGTTTACTGGTTGACCGCATGGATAATAATCGTGTCGGGCTGGTTTTATTTGCAGGACGTGCATTTTTGCAAATGCCCCTAACATCAGATTTTTCAGTGGCAAAATTATATGTATCTAATGCATCGCCCGATGCAGTACCTATGCAGGGAACGGTTGTTGGAGATGCATTGCAGCTTTGCGAGAATTCACTGGATACAAAAGAAAAAAAATATAAAGCAGTTGTATTAATTTCTGACGGCGAAGATCACGATCCGCATTCTACAAAAATATTGCAGCAATTAGCGGATAATGGTGTAATTGTAAATACAATTGGTGTAGGCAGTGTAGAAGGCGCACCAATAATGGAACCGGGATCAAACATATATAAGACGGATATAAACGGCCAGACCGTTATAAGTAAATTAAATGAAGGCGAATTAATGCAGATTGCACAACAAACCAACGGTGTTTACCAGCATTTGGGTAATGCTGAAGCAACGGCAAATAATATTGCAGCAGCATTAAATAATATGGAAAAAAAAGCGATAGAAAGTGAAGGTGATAAGAAACAGTACGCATCTTTTTATTATTTTTTCACATTGATGGCGTTACTGATTTTAATTGCTGAAATTTTTATTCCTGAAGTAAAAAGCAAAATAAATTGAAATTCTTTTTTACAATAGCATTCATTTTTTCTGCTGCTGTAGTATATGGGCAACAGGCAAATAATTATATACAACAGGGAAATGATGCTTACCGCAAAAATGAGTTTGATGCTGCTGTTGAAAATTATAAAAACGCCTTGCGCAAAGATCCCGATAATAGCATAGCCCGCTTTAATCTTGCCAATGCCCTGCAAAAACAAAATGAAACCAAAGAAGCAAAAAAGAATTATGATGAAGTAATTGAAAAAACGGGTATTAATTCTCTTAAGGCGGAATCAAATTATAATAAGGGATTAGCATTTATTAAAGAAAAAGATTTGCTGCAGGCCATTACATCTTTTAAGCAATCTTTAAAAGAAAACCCTAACGATGATGATACAAGAGAGAATTTACAGAAAGCTTTAAATGAGTTAAAAAAACAGCAACAACAAAATCAGCCGCAAAATAAAAACCAGCCAAAACAAAATCCTAAAAAGCAAAAGCAGCCACCGCTGAATAAAGATATGATGCAGCAAAAATTTAATGAGTTGCGCAACCAGGAAAAGCAATTGCAGCAAAAATTACAAAATAAATCAGGAGGTATTCAACCTGAAAAAGACTGGTAAAAATAAATCTTGTATTTACCTTATAAATGTGTCTTAAGTAAAACTTTTTTCATTGGCAAAGGACAATTATCTTTGCGCTCCTTAACAGCAGGCCGGTTCGTCTATCGGCTAGGACATCTCCCTTTCACGGAGGAAAGACGGGTTCGATTCCCGTACTGGCTACAAAGGAAGGTTAAGTTTGAACCCCATTTTCAGCAATGAAAGTGGGGTTTTTGTTTGGTAAGAAAACAAAAAAGGGAATGAAACTTCATCCCCTTTTATAAAAAACTTCATCAAAAACTACTTTATGCGCACCGTGACTATTGACATTTCATTTCCTTTGGTTTCCATCATTACAGTTAAGCCAAAACTATTTGAACTGCCTTTAAGTTTGCCGGTAATATACATTGTGCCGTTCAATTCGCGCTGAGAGGTAAGGTCAAAACCATTTATACCATTAGAAGAAAAAAAACCTTCAACAGCTGAAGAAGCATCCTGTTTTGCAACATTTTTTCTTTCATCCTTATCCTGCGGAAGTTTAAGATCAATATTACCTTTAAAATAGCTGCTGAATTTATTTGCGCTGCCTTCTTTTAAGGCATTTATAACTCCATCACTACTTTGTGCAAAAGCTGAAACTGAAAACAAAAATGTAATTATGCTAAAAAATTTTTTCATTGTAAATAATATTGAATTTAAGACTAAAGATACAGGTTATTGTTTAAGTGCTATAGTTGTGCAATTGTGAAAATGAGCCATACAAGCTTAATAGTAATTGCAATTGGTAATGAAAATCAAAATAACATACACATGAAATAATTAGCTTTACCGCATGAGAAGCAAGAGAACAATTTTAATTATTATGGATGGCTGGGGATTGGGAAAAACTTATTCATCCGATGCCATTCAACATGCAAAAACTCCGTTTGTAAGCAGTTTATATAATTCGTATCCTAACACAACATTAACAACCTGCGGCGAAGCAGTTGGCTTGCCTGAAGGACAAATGGGAAACAGTGAAGTTGGCCATCTTAATTTAGGTGCGGGCAGAATTGTTTACCAGGAATTACAGCGTATAAATGTTGCCATTCGGGAAGGTGAATTTCAAAAGAATGCGCATTTGCTGAATGCAATTAATTATGCTAAAGAAAATAAAAAAGCGCTGCATTTAATAGGTTTGGTAAGTGATGGCGGCGTGCATTCACACATAAAACACCTGGAAGCAATTTGTGAAGTTTGTGCGCAGCAAGGTTTGTCAGAAGTGTATGTACATGCATTTACTGATGGCCGGGATACTGACCCTAAAAGTGGTTTGGGTTTTATAAAAGAATTGCAGCAAAGCATGAATAATTCTGTTGGGAAAATTGCAACAGTTAGCGGAAGATATTATGCAATGGATCGTGATAAAAGATGGGAACGTGTAAAGCTTGCTTATGATGCTTTGGTAAAAGGCGAAGGGATTAAAGCAACTGATGCAATTAATGCAGTTGAACAATCTTATGCAGCAAATATTACCGATGAATTTATAAAGCCGGCAGTTATTATAAACGAAGCACAACAGCCAATAGCTACTATTAAAAATGGTGATGGGGTTATCTGTTTTAATTTTCGCACAGACCGCTGCCGCGAGATAACAGCAGCGCTTACACAACAGGATTTTCCTGATTACGATATGCATGCTTTGGAATTGGATTATACAACCATGACAGAGTATGATCATACATTTAAAAATGTGCATGTAATTTTTGAAAATGATAATTTAAATAATACACTTGGCGAGATCATTGAACAAAATAAGTTAAAACAGATACGCATTGCAGAAACAGAAAAATATCCGCATGTAACTTTCTTTTTCAGTGGAGGAAGAGAAACACCGTTTAATGATGAAAGCAGGATAATGGTGCCGTCACCAAAAGTAGCAACCTATGATCTGAAACCTGAAATGAGCGCTTATGAGGTAACGGAAAAATTGATTCCTGAAATTGAAAATGAAACTGCAGATTTTATTTGTTTAAATTTTGCAAACGCAGATATGGTTGGTCATACAGGTGTATGGGATGCTGTTATAAAAGCGGTTGAAACAGTTGATGCCTGTGTCGAAAAAGTTGTTACAGCAGCGCTGCAACATGACTATACAATTTTTATACTTGCAGATCACGGCAATGCTGATTATGAAATAAATGATGATGGTTCGCCTAACACGCAGCACTCATTAAATCCGGTTCCGTTTTTTATAGTTGATAAGGAATGGAAAGGTGAAGTAAAGCCAGGCAAGCTTGGAGATATAGCGCCAACTATTTTAACCTTTATGGGTTTGCCCATTCCTAAAGAAATGACAGGAAATATTTTAGCATTAAATAAATAAAACTTTAAACCGTGAAAAGAATTTTATTAATACTGATAATAATTCTTATTGCTATTCAATTTATAAAGCCTTCAAAAAATATTCATCCCGGCCCCCAGCCGTCAGATATTTCAACATTGTACGCTGTTCCGGCCAATGTTGATACTATATTAATTAAGGCCTGTAAAGATTGTCATAGTAATAATACACGGTATCCCTGGTATAATAATGTACAACCGGTTGCATGGTTTTTAGATAATCATGTTCGTGGCGGCAAATGGGCATTCAACTTAAATGAATTTGCAACCTTTACCATAGCAAGGCAATATGATAAAATAAAAGAAATTAAAAACCAGATTGATAAAGGCGATATGCCGCTTTGGTCGTATACGCTTATTCATAAAGATGCGGTATTAAGCGATTCAGAAAAAAATATTGTTGAAGCATGGAGTGAAAATATCCGTAAACAAATGGAAGCGAAATATCCAAAAGATAGTTTGGAAAGAAAAAATCCGTCGCCAGGAGCCAAATAAATTTGCTTTAATCTTTCAATCAAAAAAAATAAGAAAACAAGGCTTCTTTGCAAACTTTGTTTCTTTGCTATATGCTTATTACTAAAGCCGCATATTTAATCTCAAGTCCTTCTTACGATAAATGCCCGAAAGCTGACCGTCCTGAATATGCATTTATCGGCAGAAGCAATGTAGGCAAATCATCTTTAATAAATATGCTTTGCAATAATTCAAAGCTTGCAAAAATTTCTGTAACGCCGGGAAAAACCCAACTCATCAATCATTATACTATTGAAAGCGCCACTGCAAATCAAAAGAAAAAAACAAATTGGTTTTTGGTTGATCTTCCAGGTTATGGTTATGCAAAAAGATCTCAGCAGCAAAGAAAACAATGGAGCAGGATGATAGAAGATTACCTGCGTAAAAGAGAAAATCTTTTAAATATTTTTATATTGATTGATGCAAGACATGAACCGCAACAAATAGACCTTGAATTTATAGAAGATATTGGCAAATGGGAATTACCTTTTACAATAGTTTTTACAAAAGCAGATAAAGAAAAGCCTGGTGCTGTACAACGAAATGTAAATTCATTTTTTGAAAAGGTGAAAGAAAGCTGGCAGTTTCTTCCGCGCTATTTTGTAACAAGTGCAATAAAAAAACAAGGCAAAGAAGAGATTTTGAATTTTATTGATGAGAGTAATAAATCAATAAAAAATTAAACTAATTATTTTCTTAATAAAAGTTTATCATAATCTGCGTGACTGCCAATCCAAAACCATAAAACATTTTCATTAATTTCTATTCCCAGAGCACGATGTTTTATACCGACTCTGACAGAAAAATAGTTTTGTATTTTTTTAAAATGCAAGGATGGATGATCGGAATTTTGCTTAAGCAGTTCATAGTTTTTATCTGCAAGTTCTCTAATATTAGAAGGAAGATTATCATAGCATTCCCAAAAAGAAGGCGATGTATAATGCCTCATAACTGTTTGAATTTTCCCTGCTTAAAATCTATTACTGCTTTGTTTGCAAGCCCTTCTAATTTTTTATCTGTAACATCTTTTTCAAGTTGAATATCCCATCTTTCATTTTCATGTTCCCAAAACCATTCCCTGAACTTTGCATACTCAGTATCGGAAAGTTTTGAAACTGAGGTTTCTATTTCTGTAAGCTTTTGCATTGTACTAAATTAATAACTTTTAGACTTAAATAAGACTAATCAAATTTTTTTTACTCCTCTCCTTTGGAAATGGGTTGGAGTGGGGTTGTTACATTTGCAGCATGAACAAAAAAGTAAGAGTACGTTTTGCGCCATCACCAACCGGTGGCCTGCATATTGGTGGCATGCGCACTGTTTTATTTAATTATTTGTTTGCAAAACATAATAATGGTGATTTTATTTTACGCATAGAAGATACAGATCAAAATCGTTTTGTGCCCGGTGCAGAAGAATACATTTTTGAATGCTTGAAATGGTGTGGACTTGAACCTGACGAAAGTGTAATTCATGGCGGACAATATGAACCTTATCGCCAAAGCGAAAGAAAAGAAATGTATAAGCAATATGCCGAACAATTGGTGAAAGATGGTAAAGCCTATTATGCATTTGATACGCCGCAGGAACTGGAAGAAAAAAGAAAAATTATTCCCAATTTTCAATACAATATTTCATCGCGCAGTGAAATGAAAAACTCATTAAACTTAAGTGATGATGAAATACAAAAATTATTGAATGAAAATATTCCGCATGTTGTAAGAATTAAAATACCGTATGATGAAACAATAAGTTTTGTTGATATGATACGCGGCGAAGTGCACTTTAATACTTCGCAGGTTGATGATAAAGTTTTGTTGAAAGCAGATGGAATGCCAACCTATCATTTAGCAGTTGTAGTAGATGATTATTTAATGAAGATAACACATGCATTTCGTGGTGAAGAATGGTTGCCATCTTCACCAGTGCATATTTTATTATGGCAATATTTATTTGGTTTGGAAAACATGCCGCAATGGGCGCATCTTCCATTAATATTAAAACCAGATGGCAAAGGCAAGTTAAGTAAACGCGATGGAGATCGTTTGGGTTTTCCTGTATTTGCAATGAACTGGACCGATCCTAAAACAGGTGAGCTTACGCATGGTTTTCGCGAACGCGGTTTTTTGCCCGAAGCATTTATTAATATGCTTGCATTGCTTGGCTGGAATGATGGAACTGAGCAGGAAATTTTTTCGTTGGATGAATTGATAGAAAAATTTTCAATAGAACGTGTGCATAAAGCCGGCGCCAAATTCGATTATGAAAAAGCAAAATGGTTCAATCATGAATGGATAAAACGGTTGCCAGTTACAAGTTACCAGATGCAGGTAAAAAAACTTTTACAAGATGCAGGAGTTGAAGTAAATGATAATGATAAATTGAAAACTGTGATTGAATTAGTAAAAGATCGTTGTACGTTACTGCCTGATTTTGTACAGCAATCTTCATTCTTTTTTGTTGCGCCTGAGGAAATTGATAGATCATCCGTTAAACCAAAATGGAATGAACACAAACAACAATTTTTTGCTGAATTAATCCGCACATACGAATTAAGTATTACATGGCAACATGATGAAATGGAAAATTCTTTTAAAGAAATTGCTGCAGCAAGCCAGATAAAACCCGGCGATTTATTATTGCCATTTCGCATTATGCTGGTTGGCGGAAAATTTGGCCCCGGTGTTTTTGATGTAGCAGCTTTAATAGGCAAAGAAGAAACTATTCACCGCATAAAACATGGATTGCAATTGTTGCAGCAATAATAATTGCTTGTATCTTTCATAAAAAAAAATTGCATGAATAAAAGCAACCGGTTGTTGTATTTTCTTGCGCTGCTTAAAATTATCATTCCATATTTTCTTCAAAATTCTATTTACGAACCACACCGCGATGAATTTTTATACCTGGCAGAAGGGCATCATCTTGCCTGGGGTTTTATGGAAGTGCCACCCATGCTTTCCATTTTCGCATGGCTTACGCATTTATTTGGCGATGGCATGTTTTGGGTGAAATTATGGCCGTCACTATTTGGCGCGGCAACATTTATTATAGCAGGAAAAATTGTTCAATCCCTCGGCGGAAAATTATTTGCACTGCTGCTATTATTTCTTCCGTTCATATTTGGCGGTTACTTAAGAGTCTTCTTTTTATTTCAACCCAATCCACCCGAAATATTTTTCTGGACGATGATCGCATTCAGCATCATTCGGTTCATTCAAACAAAAGAAAATAAATGGTTGTATGTATTTGGTGTAAGCGTTGCTTTGGGAATGCTAAGCAAATATTCTGTTGCTTTTTATACAACTAGTATTTTGCTTGGATTGTTGTTTACTAAATACAGAACTATTTTTATCAATAAACATTTCTGGTTTGCTTCGGCAATAGGATTCATTATTTTTCTTCCAAATATTATCTGGCAATATCAAAATCAATTCCCGGTTGTATTCCACATGAAGGAATTACAGCAAACACAATTGCAATACATAAGTCCTGTTAGTTTTTTAAGTGACCAGCTATTGATAAATCTTCCTTGTTTTTTTATCTGGATTACCGGATTAATATATTGCTTGTTTTCCAGGCAATATCGTTATGTTGGTTTATCGTATGTGTTTGTAATAATATTATTGTTATTAGGTCATGGTAAAAGCTATTATTCATTAGGTGTGTATCCCGTATTGTTTGCATTTGGCGCAACACAACTTGAACAATTTACTGATGCAAAAAGAAGATGGCTGCGGGTTGCGTTTATTATTTTTCCGGTTGCAATCGGCTTATTGTTTTTGCCAATTGCATTGCCCTTATTACCGCCGCCGCAATTGGCGGATTTATATGTGAAAATGAACACTGCAAAAACCGGTACATTAAAATGGGAAGATTTAAAAGATCATCCGCTGCCACAGGATTTTGCTGATATGCTTGGTTGGAAAGAGATGGCGCAGAAAGCAGCAAAAGCATACACTATGCTTAACGATTCTGAAAAAAAAGAGACAGTTGTTTTTTGCGATAATTACGGAATGGCAGGAGCTTTGAATTATTATGCGCCTCAGTATCATTTACCTGAAGTATACAGTGATAATGCAAGTTTTTTATATTGGCTGCCAACGAGCATTAATTTAAAAAACCTTGTTTTAGTTACAGATGATCATCATGAAAAAGAACATGACTTCGCGAAAGACTTTCAGTCAATAACAATTATTGACAGTGTTACAAATGAGTTTGCACGTGAACGCGGCGATTATATTTATTTGTTTAAAGGCGCTGATGCCAATTTTCAAAACTATATGAAAGAAAAAATTGCAAAAGACAAAGCGGAGTTTAAGTATTAATCTTTGCTTTAAATATTGAATAAATTTCTTTAATAGCTGCGGGTAAAAATGTTTTTAGTGACACGCTGTTCATGATGTTAAGCTCTTCTTTCAAACTTGTTTCATTATCCAGGAATTTTAAAATATGCTGCACAGAGTTTCTTTGAAACAACTGAGCAAACAATTTGTCTCCATTCATTTTTTTGTGATACAGAACATTCAACAAAATGCTATCGTATAAATAAAAACGATTTGCATTTATTTTAATGTGCAGAGGGTCTTCATTGTTCACCAAAGCATGGATGATGTTCTCAGAATGTTTTTGTATGAATTGAAATGTATAACCACTGCTGCCTTTTGTTATTCCGCCTGCTGTACCAATATTAACTACTCTATTTTCACCTTTGGAAAATTTAAAATTGGTCATTGGTATAACACCTGATTCGCTATGTGTTACGGTGTAATTTTTTACATTCAAATAATGCCGGATATAATTTTCAAGTGCAGCATCATATTCATGTTGTTGTAAAATGTTTTCTGAAAACAAAGTGTGTTCAATAAGCGCTTTATTTTTTGCAACAGGCAAAACATACACGAAGCTTGTTCCTTTATTTTGATCAACTCTAAAATCCATGAACGTTGCAATACGCTCATCGAATTTATTTTCGCTTATTTCAATTATCCAGCCTTTAAAATGTTGCAGTAAAACGTAAATATCTTTTTGTTGCAGCGCCTGTTGCTTCCAATCATCAAAAAATATACTGTTGAAAACATAATCAGCATAAAATTCATTTGTTTTGGTTCTTACAATGGCTGTGTTTGATGAATTTTCTATTGATAGAATGTCTTCATAAATTATATCAATGTTCGAATGTTGTTTTGCTTCATTCAAAACGGTTGAATACAAGTCAATGCCGCGGATCATTTTATATTGATAAGGCTGCAGATCAAACCGTGCAGAAAAATCAGTTGAATAAAAATCGATCTGTTGCCAGCGGTGATAAACAATATCCTCAAACAAGCCGGGCTGCTGTTCCCAAAAACACCAGGTTTTATCATTGCTGATTTTTTCGTCTTTATCAATCAATAATATTTTTTTATTGCTGAAGAAAGAATGTTGCATCATTCTTTGCAGCAGGCTTAACCCTGCACAGCC
This sequence comes from Bacteroidota bacterium, assembly GCA_013285855.1. Classification (GTDB taxonomy): domain Bacteria; phylum Bacteroidota; class Bacteroidia; order Chitinophagales; family Chitinophagaceae; genus Parafilimonas. Next base: position 433 of record JABDGW010000022.1, on the reverse strand, counting down.
TGCGCCTGTAATTATGTAATCATACTGTTGCTGCATAATGCTGAATAAAGATATACAGTTGAAGTGTATCTCGTAGTAAGCGTCTTTTTCATTGCCTCGATGAATACGGCTTCGCCTATTTTGCGACGCAAGGGACGATGCCATTTATTCTGCAGGCGGTCACCAAAAAATTATATTAATCGTATGCCACCAAATGAATTACTTCATTATTATAATAATACATTCTGCCGTTTGTTGTAAGATATTTTTTTTGTATTGTTTTATCCGGCAAAAATTTATCGGTGAAGCTTTTTATTTCATCTTGCGTTTTATTGGGAATGCCATCTGCTGTTGTAAGCGAGTGTACATAACTTTTTATATTTTCAATATACGCAGCAAGGCAAACATCACTGCCTGCAAAAAGCTCTGCATTAATAATGCGGTTGCCTGTAAC
>JABDGW010000021.1 GCA_013285855.1 Bacteroidota bacterium | reverse complement strand
ATGTGTGGCATACAAACAATTTATTTGAAGAATCAGATACCACTGAGTTTGAAAAAAATTATACTGCGATTGTTGAAACTTTACTTTCAAATAGGATTAAACTGATGCTGGTTACACCTGCCATAATTGGTGAAAAGAATGATAGTTCAAATCCGCTTGATAAAGATTTACAAAATCATTGCGAGGTAATAAGAGCTGTTGCAGATCAGTTTAAATTACTTCTGTGCGATATGCATGCGATATTTCATTTGTATGAAGTAAGAAATAATAAAACCAATGATATAAAAGGAATTCTTACTGTTGATGGTGTGCATCTTAATGATATGGGCAACAGGTTAGCTGCCGATGAAATTTTGAAAGTGCTGAAGAATGTGTAGCATCAATGCGTAAACGCCGGATGAAATCTGTTTAGCGTTTCTCTTAAATAATTCCTGTCTAAATGGGTATAAATTTCTGTGGTGGTTATGCTTTCATGGCCGAGCATTTCCTGCACGGCACGCAGGTCTGCGCCGCCTTCAACCAGGTGTGTAGCAAACGAATGCCGAAAAGTATGCGGTGAAATATTTTTTGTGATGCCTGCTTTTTTTGCAAGGTCTTTAATAATGTAAAATATCATCACACGGGATAAGCTTTTGCCAAATTTGTTTAGGAATAGAATGTCTTCAAAATTTTTTTGTGGTGTTGTATGAACGCGGATATTCTCTTTATATATCTTAATATATTTTATTGCATCCCTGCCAATAGGTATAAGCCTTTCTTTATCACCTTTGCCAATTACGCGGATAAAACCAATATCAGTATACAGGCAACTGATTTTTAGATTTACTGTTTCAGTTACACGCAAACCACAACTGTACATCGTTTCAAGAATAGCTTTATTGCGTGTGCCATCAGGTGTACTTACATCAATTTTTGAAATGATGCGTTCAATTTCTTCAAAGCTTAATACATCAGGCAAAGTACGTTTTAGTTTAGGTGTTTCCAGCAAAACAGAAGGATCTTTTGAAACAATATTTTCTATAAGGCAATATTTAAAAAAGCTTTTTATACCTGAAATTATCCTTGCCTGCGAGGCTGCATTAATGCCAGGCTTTGCAATGAATTGAACAAACTGTTGCAGGTCTTTAAAACTTATATCGGCAGGTGTCTTCATATTGTTTTCCGCCTGCAGTTGTTGCGTTAATTTTTCAAGATCACGCATATAAGCCTCAACAGAATTATCGCTTAAAGATTTTTCAAGCTGTAAATATGCTTTATAACTTTTTTTATAAGATTCCCACATTTCAATTTACAATTTCAGGTTACCAATCTGCGATTGAAGATTCTGCTTACATTCGTTCAATAAATCAATTGCAATCTACAATCTCAATAAATAATGCAGCCTGTAAATCTGTTTTCATTCAGAAAAAAAGTTAGTCTTTATAAAAAATATTTTGTCAAATATTTACGCAAAGTTGCGAAATTAAAGCCTGCAGGCTTGGATGATCTTGCTGAACAATTAAATGCCGAAGTGTGGCAGGAAGTTGATTGCTTAACCTGCGCCAATTGTTGTAAAACCATGACACCAACATTTACGCATAAAGACATCAGGCGCATATCAAAACATTTAAACATGCGGCCAAAAGATTTTAAAGAACGCTGGCTGAAGAAAGAAAAAAATGATAATGATTGGATAAATCAAAAACAACCCTGCCAGTTCCTGGATCTTTCAAACAATATGTGTTCAATTTATGAAGTGAGGCCCGATGACTGCGCAAAATTTCCGCATCTTACAAAAAAGAAAATGATTGATTACATGCATGTGCACGAGCAAAATCTAGCTTACTGTCCGGCAACATATAAAATGGTAGAAAAGATGATGGAGAAGATTCAGATCGGCTTATAGATGATAGTCCATAGATCATAGTTCATTGTTGTTTTTAACATAATATACTAATTAAGTGAGTTGCGCAATGCAGTAATCATTTTGCATAAAATCTCATATTCGTCATAAAAAATTTTTATACTGGATTTCGGTTATGTAAGCTCTTGCTTTCGCCATCATCAAACACGCAACAACTTCTACTGCACTTCTTAATGAAATATTTAAGAATCTTTTAAACTCTGGTTTGGTTTGACCTGTGCTTCCTTCGGCAATATTCAGAACTATTGAATCTGCCGCCCGTTTTATTTGAGAAGATAAATTAAATATCTCTTTTTTTGGAAAGCTTTCTGTCAATAAATCAATATCATTTGCAAGTTGAAAACCCTTTTTCCAAACTGTGAGAGATTCAAATTTAAATGCCATATAAAAATTTTAGGGTAACAAACTAAAGCGACTAACCATGAACTATTATCTATGATCCATGAACTAAAAATACACATCCTCAATTAAAAAATATTCTACCGGAACGCTGTTTATAATTGTAATAGCCAGCACATCAAACTGCACATATTTCCATTGTGGATTTTTATATTGATATTCTTCAGCAGCAGTTTTAAGCATACTCATTTTTTTATGGCTCATACTTTCTTCTGGCTTTCCGTATTTGCCTGATGTGCGGGTTTTAATTTCAAAAAAATGAAGGCGGTTGTTTTTTGAAGCAATAATGTCAACTTCAGCATAACGAAAGCGCCAGTTGCGTTCAACAATTTCATAGCCTTTGTCAGAAAGATAATTGGCAGCGAGTTCTTCTCCTTTATTACCAGTAGTTTTGTTCCAGTCAGACATATAATTGTTAAGGGTAAATATGATACAAGATAAAATTTTTAAGCTAAAAGGAAAAGTGCAGCATTACGCATGGGGCGGATCAGAATATATTCCGCACTGGCTTGGCATAAGTAACCCGGGTAACAAACCATTTGCAGAATATTGGATGGGAGCGCATCCATCCGCTTCTTCAACAATAACAGTGAATGCTGCTGAAGAAAATTTATTTAAATTAATACAACAAAACCCGGAATTATTTATTGGTGAAAAAGTGTATAAAGCGTTTGGCGAGTTGCCTTATCTTTTCAAAATACTCGATGTACAAGAAATGCTGAGCATACAGGTGCATCCATCAAAAAAAGCTGCCGCAAAAGGCTTTGAAGAAGAAGAAGCTAGAGGAGTTGCTATTAATGCATCAAACCGGAATTACAAAGACAAAAACCATAAACCTGAAGTAATGGTTGCGTTAAGCGAATTCTGGTTATTGCATGGATTTTTATTGGAAGATGAATTATTAAAAGTTGTACAAACTGTTCCTGAATTTAAAAGCTTTGAAAAAATTGTTTTGGAGAAAAAGTATAAAGGTTTATATGAACATGTAATGCTGATGCCGCAAAATGAAGTTGATGCATTGTTAATAGGTTTAATTAAAAGAGAAATACAACGCAAAAAAAATAATGAACTTACAAGGCATGATGCAGGCTGGTGGGTTGCTAAGTTGTATGAAAATGAAGAGCCTTTATCAAATTTTGATCGCGGAATTTTCTCTATTTATTTTTTCAACATTGTAAAAGCAAATCCGGGTGAAGCTGTGTTCCAGGGTGCCGGCGTACCACATGCTTATATGGAAGGGCAGAATGTTGAATTAATGGCAAACAGCGATAATGTTTTGCGCGGCGGATTAACGCCAAAACATGTTGACGTGCCTGAACTGATAAAGCATATAATTTTTGAAGGCATTGAACCCAACATTATGAAAGGCATTGATCTTACAAGCGGTGAAAAAAATTATCCCTGCCCGGTTGAAGATTTTGGAATAAGCAAATTAGAATTGAATGCGAATGAAACGTATGAGAGCGAAGCAGCCTCGCTTGAAATTATTGTAGTTATTGAAGGAGAAATGCAGGTTTCAGGAACAAATACCATTACGGCAAAAAAAGGAGAAGCAGTTGCGATTTTGCATGGAGAAACCTACATTGTTTCCACACAGGAAAAACTATATGCGTATAAAGCCTTTGTGCCATAATTGAATTACTTATTTTTGCCGTTCAAATAAACCTGTATGAAGCTATCTAAGCAAATAATAATTTTCTTTTTTATTTTAGTTGTTACATCAGCACTTGTAAAAATTATATGCGCACCGCAAATTAACCTCAGTGGTTTTACCGCGGTGATAGCTGTTTCTTTATTTGCAGGTTTGCGTATACAGGATAAAAAGCTGGCATTTTTATTTCCTTTGCTTACACTTTTTATAAGCGATGTCTTATTGCAGGCTTTGCATGCAGTAAATGTTTTTCCTTATGAAGGTTTTTACAGCGGACAAATAATAAATTATGTTTTGTTTATTGTATTAACGCTGATTGGAATTGCTTTAAGAAATTACAAAACTGCAGGAGTGATAGCTGCAGCATTTATTGGTCCGACAGTTTTCTTTTTATTATCTAATTTAATTGTATGGAAAACACAAGGTGCGGCAATGGGTTATAATAAAGACATTAGCGGGCTTTGGCAATCTTACAGTTTTGGCTTACCTTTTTACAGGAACAGCTTAATATCAACATTTATTTTCTTACCTGTTTTTATTATGTTGTATAACTGGTTTATGTATAGAAAATTTGTGCTGCAGTTTTCAAAATAATTATTTCTTTAATTACTGTTGATTATAATCAGGGCAAATATTTATCCAGCTTATTTGGAATGAGGTATAATAGAGGAGTTGCAACAAATATAAAAATGCTTGCTATTGGAAACCATAATGAAATAATAATCGCTATTGTGTAGACAACCGGCGAAATCAAAAATAAAAATCTTGCTTCTTTTTTTACTTCCGGGGGCAACTCTCTTTCAAGCAAACCTGCGTGTTTAATTCCGTATGTCCATTGCATGTAAAGGCTAAGATTGCATAAACTTAAATTCAACCCATAAACAAATATGGTTCCCCATTGCAAAGCATTTTCAGCAAGAAATCTTGTACTCAAAGGCACAAGGCAAACCATCATGTAAAATAAAATGCCGAGATAAATAAAATGCCTGTTTGTTTTGCCGATGTATTCAAATATCATACGATGACCAAACCACATAATGCCCAAAACAATAAAGCTGATAATATAACAAAGCAAGCCAGGCAATAATTGATGAAAGGCGTTCACAAATCCCTGCCACGATGTGTCTTTAAGCTCCGGCCATTTTAATTCTACTGTAAGAATCGTCATGGCAACAGCAAAAATGCCATCACCTAAAGCTTCCAGGCGCACTGAACGTAATGCAAGTTTATGTTTTTGTTCTTCCATCAAAGTGCATTAATACTTAATTGAAAAATGGTTGATGCTATTATCCGGCTTTGCATCTTTTATCTCAACATTTTCAACATCTGCTTTTGACGGGCCTTGTTTACACCAATGTATGAATTTTTCAACTTCATCTTCAAATGCCTGCGCAAAAATTTCAACATGGCCTTCGTCAGTATTTTTTACCCAGCCTGATATGTTTAGATCGTCAGCTATTTGCTTTGTATTTTTTCTAAAGAAAACACCCTGCACTTTACCTTTTACTACAATATGTTTTGCGGTTAAGTTCATAGTTATAATTAGTCCGAAAGTCAGTAAGTCGGTAAGTCCGGAAGAAGATCAATTCTTTCCGACTTTCTGACTTTCGGTCTTTCCTGACTTCATCAATATCCATCGCCATCAATCATATTGCCTAATCTCCCTAAAATGCTTCCCTGCTCTTTGCGGTTATACGTTGCAAACGCAAGTATGCGTGAAGCCAAACGGCTTATCGGCAAAGATTGTATCCATACTTTTCCGGGGCCACGTAATGTGGCAAAAAATAATCCTTCACCACCAAAGATTGTATTTTTTATTCCGCCAATAAATTGAATATCGTAATCAACACCGCCGGTAAAGCCAACAATACAGCCGGTATCAATCTTTAATAATTCACCGGGTAACAGATCTTTTTCCTGCACGTAACCGCCTGCATGTAAAAAAGCCATTCCATCGCCTTCGATTTTTTCCATAATAAAACCTTCGCCGCCAAATAAACCTGTGCCCAGCTTGCGCTGAAATTCTATACCAATGCTTACACCTTTTGCGGCGCATAAAAAAGCATCTTTTTGCGCAATAATTTTTCCGCCTAACTGCAATAAATTTAATGCAACTACTTTACCTGTATATGGCGCTGCAAAACTTACGCGTTTTTTACCGGAAGAAGTGTTGGTAAAAGCTGTCATGAATAAATTTTCACCAACCAGCATGCGTTTGCCGGCACTGAATAATTTACCCATAATACTATTGTCCTGTTGCTGGCTGCCATCACCAAAAATGGTTTGCATAGCAATGCCATCATCCATCATCATAAATGCACCAGGCTCTGCAACGGCTGTTTCGTTAGGATCCAATTCTACTTCTACATATTGCAGTTCTTCACCAAAAATTTTATAATCAATTTCATGATTACTTATCATATAAAATATTTTTTAGCGAATGTATAAAAAGGTAAATGAAAATAATCCTGTTAATATTAAAGCTTTATCAATACACGTTATTAAATTCATTTATCTTTTACGAAAGAATTTATAATTTTATTGAAGGGAAATCGTGAGTTATGAAATTGTTGTTTAGCCTTATTCTTCTTCTTTTTTCCTGTGTTGGTTTTACACAACGCAAAACAATTAATTTTTCGGCAATTGACTCGAAAGCTGAAGAAATAAATGCCTCTTCGCCTGATACTTTATCTTACCTGCTTACTTCGCCTTATACGACAGAACTTGAAAAAGTAAGATCTGTTTTTTACTGGATAACAGATCATATTTCATACAATACTATCCGTTTTCAGCCGCGGCCTGTTGTATATGAAGATGACGGAGCAGAAGCGGCATACGATGCAGATACAATGTATAAAACACTTAATGAAAGAGTAGCAGAAATTGTTTTAAAAAGAAGATATGCTTTTTGCGATGGTTATGCGCGTTTATTTAAAACGCTTTGCGATTATGCCGGCATTAAAAGTGAAGTGATTACCGGGTACGCAAGAACATCTTTTAATAACGGCCAATTCAGGTGTAACCACAAGTGGAATGCTGTAATGATTGACAGTAACTGGTATTTGCTTGATGTAACATGGGCAAGTGGTTATATAAGTGTTGCCGGCAATTCTTTTATTAAAGATTTGAATGAGAATTATTTTTTAACGCCGCCAAAATATTTTATACAGGATCATTATCCCGGTGACATAAAATGGACTTTATTAAACGATCCGCCAACACTTGCGGAATTTAACCATTCACCTTTTAAACAACCTTATTTCAATTATAAAATAGTTTCTTATTCACCTTCAAAAGGAATTATAAATGCAACAGTTGGCGATACTGTTACTATTGTTTTGCAAACCATTGATGATAAAAAAAATCTTTACCTGCTTGATAAAGCATCAATTGATTCTGCAGATATTGCTTTTGCAGATTCGTGTTTAAAAGCAAAAAAAACCTGTGTTATAAAAGGTGATAAAGTAACTGCTGAATATATTGTAACTGATGAAGAGGTGCAGTGGCTGCAGGTAATTTATAACGGAGATGTTGTGTTGCGCTATAAACTCAATATAAAAAAGCAGCCGTTTCCATATCCACCGATTATCATAAAAGATATTGCCTTAAACAATTGATAATTCAACAAATTTATTGTCTTGATAAATTTCTTACGCTATTTTTAGCGCATTACAAATTGCCATACATGAAAAAATCAGTTTTGCTTTTAATTTCGATTGCCATCAACACAATTGTTTTTTGCCAAACGAGTTCTAAGATTTCTATTATTCCGGAGCCTGTAAAGATTGAACAGAAGTCAGGTTATTTTACACTTCCTCAAAACATTACCATTCAAACGGTTGAAACAACAGAGTTAAAACAAACGCTTGTTGATCTTCAAAAAAGATTATCTGTTCCCACAGGTTATAAAGTTGCTGTTTCCGGTAATGCACCAACTGCAGTTATAAAATTAGAGTTGAATAAAACTCCAGATGCAACACTGGGTAATGAAGGTTATACTTTATCAGTAACAACAAAAAACATAACTATAAAAGCAAATAAACCTGCGGGTATTTTTTATGGCGTGCAAACATTACTGCAGTTATTTCCGGCAGAAATTGAAGACAGCGTTTTAGTAAAAAATGTTTCATGGCAAGCGCCTTGTGTTGAGATAACAGATTCTCCCCGTTTTGAATGGAGAGGTTTAATGTTTGATGTGACGCGTCATTTCTTTACAAAAAAAGAAGTGGAAGCTTATATTGATCAGATGTCGAAATATAAACTGAATCTTCTGCATTTGCATTTAAGTGATGATGAAGGATGGCGTATTGAAATTAAAAGTTTACCAAAGCTTACGCAGGTTGGTGCATGGAGACCATATAAAGTTGGCCAGTTTGGAACGTTTGCTCCGCCTGCTGCAAATGAACCGCGCAATTATGGCGGCTTTTATACACAGGATGATATTAAAGAAATAATACAATATGCTAAGGAACGTTTTATAAATATTATGCCTGAGATTGATGTGCCTGGGCATAGCCTTGCAGCAATTACTGCGTATCCTGAACTTTCCTGCTCCGGTGGCGTAAAAAATATTGGCGTTGCTTCCGGAGAATCAATAAAAGATTGGGACACGCATACGGCTATTTATGATGATAATCTTTGTCCGGCCAATGAAAATGTATATAATTTTTTAGATAAAGTGGTTACAGAAGTTGCAGCACTTTTCCCGTTTGAATACATACACATGGGCGGTGATGAAACCTTTAAAACATTTTGGAAAAGCAGTGATGCAATAACAGCATTAATGCAAAAAGAGAATTTAAAAACCTATGAAGAAGTGCAAAGCTATTTTGAAAAACGCCTTGAGAAGATCGTTGAGGCAAAAGGGAAAAAATTTATGGGTTGGGATGAGATTTTAGAAGGCGGAATAGGCCCTAATGCCGCTGTAATGAGTTGGCGCGGTCCCAAAGATGGCGTTCCTGCTCCAAAACCGGGTGATGATATATCAGCAGGATTGGCATACACACCTGTTAGCGGAGGAGTTGCGGCCGCAAAAATGGGGCACTATGTTGTGATGAGTCCAACAGCTTTTTTATATCTTGATTACATGCAAAGCGATAAAATAATGGAGCCGTATGTCTATTCATCACTTCGCTTAAATAAGGTGTACAGCTTTGATCCGATGCCGGCTGGCATTGGTGACGCTGATAAAAAATATATTCTTGGTGCACAAGGTAATTTATGGACAGAACAGGTATATACTTTTCGCCAGGCAGAATATATGACCTGGCCACGTGCTTTTGCTATTGCAGAAGATGCCTGGTCGCCAAAAGAAAATAAAAACTGGGATGATTTTGTAAGCAGGGTAGAAGCGCAGTTTAAAAGATTTAATGTAGAAGAAGTAAAGTATGCACCAAGCATGTACGATCCTGAATTTATCCCCTCACTTGATAAAGACAGCACACTTAAAATTGAACTGAAAAATGAAGTGAATGGATTAGATATTTATTACAGTTTTGATAATTCTTATCCTGATAAATTTTATCCAAAATATACGCAGCCGCTTATTGCACCAAAAGAAGCAACGCAGATAAAAGTTATTACTTATCGAGGCAACCAGCCAATCGGCAGAATGATTTCCATGCCTTTAAGTGAATTGAGAAAAAGAGTATTGAATGAAAAAGATGATGAATAAATTTATGATGCTAAATTGAAAGATGATCTTTGTGTTTTTAAGTCCATAAAATCGGCTTTTTTAGTTAACAAATTTCAGGACGAGACATTTGTAGCTGATTGTTCTCCCGTCAGACAGCCTATTGCCAAACATGTTGTTGTGCGTTCGTACTTTTGGTATTAAGATTTGTCCATACCAATTTATAATTTGAATTTATTTGCTACTTACAATTGACAAAGAGATTCCGTCATGTGGTTTTATTCCGACTGTTTGAATAATCGTTGAGGTCACATTTGTTGTCATTGCAAGTAAATTGTTGAAACGTTGCACACCGTTTATAAAATCATCTTTAATGTTTGCATTCATTACTTGGCCTTCACGAATAACGTTGTCAGCAATAATAAATGTCCCTTGTCTTGATAATTGTAAGGACAATTTAAAGTATTCGGCATAAGGTTCTTTGTCTGCATCAATAAAAATCAAATCAAACGGTTCTCTATTGTCTTGATTAAGTTGCTGTAATATTTCCATTGCCTTTCCAATGCGTATTTCAACTTTGTCGGACAGTCCGGCACGTTCGATATTTTTCTTTGCAACTGCAGCACGTGCAGCATCTATTTCAATCGTAATCATTTTGCCATCTTCAGGCAGCGCTCTTGCAAGCCAGATTGCGCTGTATCCGCCTAACGTTCCGAGTTCTAAAATATTTTTTGCATTACAAGCGAGAGCCATTATTTGTAAAAACTTTCCCTGGTTAGGTGAAATTGTGCTAAAAGGAAGATTAGCATCTTTTAATGTTTGTGGTATTGATAATAAAACTTCGTCTTCATGAATTAAGAGCGAGCTGATATAATTGTCAACTTCTTTAAAAATATAATTGTCCATGCTTTTAAACTATAATTTGAAACTTTAATTGACTTTAAGAATTAACGATAATATGATGCTCAACTCAAATATTACCACAACTTACAAATTCTTTATTGCGCAAATACAGCCAACGCTAGTGCATTGCCGAAATTGCTTCGTTTTCAAAACTGAACATGTTTCATTAAAAACTTAATTCTATCCAATGTTGTTTAGCTAACCGAGAAAAAAATTTGCAGAATCATATCAATGCCTTTAAATGAATCGCGATCAAGAACAGAAAAAAGAACGATTGAAGTTATAGATGCTGCAGAAAAACTCTTTAACTTATTCCTGCTGTTTAATCTTTGAAACCAAAAAAATTATTGCGGCTCCAAATGCAGCCATTATACAAAAAGACCAGCGCAGTCCAATTGATTGCGCAACAAAACCAACGCCGGGCGGTATAGCTAAAAACCCAAAATAACTTATAGTAGATACAGAGGCAATGGCAGTGCCGCTGCTCATGGTGGTTGATTTTCCTGCAAGGCTAAATACCAGCGGTATAATGCACGATACACCAAAACCCGTAAGTATAAAACCTATTGCTGCAGGTATCACATAAGGAAACAAACCTGCTATCAACAATCCCGAAAAAATAAAAATACCGCTGTAGCGTAGAATAGTTATAATGCCATACTTGGGCACTATTTTATCACCAAAAAATCGGCCTGTGGTCATGCAAACCATGTATAAAACAAATGCAGCCGTTGCGGTTTCTTTTGTTGTAACTACAGCCTTGCGAAAATAAATAGCACTCCAGTCATACATTACATTTTCACAAGCCATAGATGCAAAGGCTATCATTGCAAATACCAGTAAATATTTATCAGGCCATACAAATAATTTTTTTCGTTGCGGCACATGTTGCCGTGTATAATAAGTATTTGGATAAAAAGCAAAGGAAAGAATAAGCAATGCAATACTTACCGATACAAGATGCACTGCTAATGAGAAGCCTGATAATACGAACAAATAACCAACTGCAGCACCTGCAAAACCAGCCATGCTCCATACCGCATGAAAACTGGTAATAATAGAATTTTCATACAAACGCTGCACTTCCACACCCTGTGCATTCATTGAAAGATTAAGCAGGTTGCGTGATGAACCAAATGCAAATAACACTGCCCACAATTGCCATGGTTGCACAACAAAAGCTAAAAGCGCAAGCATCATATTGTAAAAAATCGCACCAAAGATCATGATGCTTTTACTGCTGTATTTATTTAATAAATTACTGGTGAACGGAACTGTTACCAATACGCCAATTGGTGCCGCCAATAAAGCCGCGCCTAACTGCGCTTCATTCATATGCAATTGTTGCTGAATAGCAGGTATACGTGAAGCCCAGGTAGAATATCCAAATCCTGAAAGAAAAAAATATACCAGCGTAGCCGTGCGGTGTTTTATACGCGGCAGTTGCGTTTTAGAAACAAGTTCCATTCATGCAAAAATAAAGCAGCGCTTTTGCGTTCAGGATTAATTAAAGATTTATTTACTGATGAAAAGCTTGATGTTAGATTAGCGGTTGAAAACAGAAATCGTGAAAATGCCTAAAACCAGAATATACCACGCGAGTCCAATGCACACATCTTTAAAGACTTATTTGCATATTATAATTTTAGTTATAAGGTGTGTGTCACTTCTGGTAACATGCAAAAAATATACGCCATTAGAAAGTACATTTTCAAGGCGAAAATTTTGATCAATAGTGCTGCAGGTTTTACCTGCATATTGTTGCCATATTATTTTTCCCAGGCTATTATATAATGTAAATGAAGTTGATAATTTTTTTACAGGCAAAAAAGTGTGAACGCTGAAATTTCCGTTAGATACAGTGGGTTGGATTTGAAGGATTGCCTTGTTTGCAGAAGTGTTGGATATTACTGTTCCGGAAAACAATACAGCATTTGAGAGTACTTGATTTTGTAGAACTGATAAAGAATTGGAATTACTGTTTGACACCGCTAAATCCGGTTTGCCATCGCCGTCAAAATCATCCATTATTATTCCTCTAGGACTATTTGCAGTCCCAAAATCAACTTTTGATTTAAACGATATGCGTTCATCATTTCCAATATTTTTAAAAACGGAAACTGCGTTTGAAAAGATGCTGAAATCCGACACGGCAATATCTGGCTTTTCATCACCGTCTATATCACCAACTGCAATATTTAGCGGAAGTTCACCTGTTACATAATCCTTTTTTGTACTAAAAGCTATTTTGTTTTCCTTGCTTATATTTTTAAATATTGAAATACTGTTTGAGTTACTGTTAGGTATAATAAGTTCAGGTTTTTGGTCATCATTTACATCAGCTATTACAGGATGCCAAGGGCCGTCTCCTGTTTGAAAAATAAGTTTTGATTCAAAAATCATTTTGCCTTGTTTGCTTGCATTTTTGAATACAGATATTGTATTATCGTTGAAATTAGTAACGGCGATATCTGTTTTTCCATCTCCATTTAAATCTCCTGAGCAAATACCCATCGGCCAATTACCGGCAGGAAAATCAACTTTGTTATCGAATGAAATTTTTTTTGCAGTTATATTTCTTAATACACTTATTGAGTTGGAATTGCTATTAACAACGGCAATGTCAGGTTTGCCATCATTATCAAAATCGCTCACAGTAATACTGATGGGATTGTCAGCTGTTTGAAAGTTTATCGGGGTATCAAAAATAATGTTGCTTCTTGTACTGCTATTTTTAAAAATCGAAACTGTATTATCGTTGTTATTACAAACTGCTATATCCTGCTTTCCATCTCCATTGAAATCTCCTGCTGCAATGCCAAATGGATTATTTCCTGTAGAATAATTCGCAACATTGGCAAAAGATATATTTCCGGTAGTGCTTAGGTTTTTATATACAGCAATTAAAGAATCGTTTCCATTTATCATTACTATATCTGGCTTTTTGTCCATGTCCAAATCGCACACTATCATTTCGCGAGGATATCTTCCCGCAGGAAAATCAATTTTCGATGCAAAAGAATTTGGCGCTATACCACCACTTCCTTTAAAAGTTATTACAACTGATTGAGAAGAAAACCCTGTTAATTTGTTTTCTGTTACACTTACAGGTTGATATGTAGCACCTACAGGCAGCTTTGCCTCTATCAAAGAATCTGATGCGCTGATTATTTTTGCTTTTACGGCCCCAAAAAAAACAATGTTACTGTCTGGCAAATTGCCAAAACCAGTTCCTTTAATTGTAATTGTTGTTCCTGTTAAGCCTGTTAACGGGCTTACAGAATTTATAACAGGTTGGGTAAATACAAAATTTGAAAAGGTAAGCGCAACAAAAAATATTACAAAAATCTTCAGGTGATTTATTTGCAGTTGCATAATGGTATCAATTAAATATTTAGAGTTATTGAAACAAACTTAAATTTTTTTTCTTGATATCTTAATACCTCAAAGATCTAAAAACAAAAAATAAAATTATTTATAAAGCCACTATTCGCATTTTATAATGTTGGCTTGTGTTATAATTTTAAACAATATAAAGTCTTACATTTAAAACTATACATGCTTTAAATTAGCCTGAAATATTAGCACACTAAAATAAATCACAGCAGTTTACATTTGCACAATTATGCCTAAAGACAATTCTATTCATTCAGTTTTAATTATTGGTTCTGGCCCTATTGTTATTGGCCAGGCTTGCGAGTTTGATTACAGTGGTTCACAAGCAGCAAGAAGCATTCGCGAAGAAGGAATAAAAGTTATTCTTATTAACAGCAACCCGGCAACTATTATGACTGACCCGATGATGGCGGACAAAGTGTATTTGTTGCCATTAACGGTTGAAAGCATCGAAAAGATTTTAGAAGAAAATGATATTGATGCGGTGCTGCCAACAATGGGTGGACAAACGGCATTAAATCTTTGTATTGAAGCAGACGAATTAGGTGTTTGGGAAAAATATAATGTACGGTTGATTGGTGTAGATATTGCCGCGATAAAAGTGGCGGAAGACCGCGAAAAATTCAGGCAGTTAATGATTGATATTGGTATTAAGGTGGCGCCGAGCCGTGTTGCCAATAGCTGGTTAGAAGGAAAAGAATATGCACAGCAGATAGGCTTTCCTTTGGTAATTCGTCCGTCATTTACATTAGGCGGAACGGGTGGTGGTTTTGTGCATGATAAATCTGAATTGGATGAAGCCTTACAACGTGGTTTACAAGCTTCACCCATACATGAAGTATTGGTTGAAAAAGCAGTGCTTGGCTGGAAAGAATTTGAGTTGGAATTGCTGCGCGATAAAAATGATAATGTTGTTATCATTTGCACAGTAGAAAATATGGATCCGATGGGTATTCATACCGGCGATTCAATAACAGTTGCACCGGCGATGACCTTGAGTGATGTGGCTTACCAGGACATGCGTAACCAGGCAATTAAGATGATGCGCAGCCTTGGCAATTTTGCAGGTGGTTGCAATGTACAGTTTGCATTAAATCCTGAAACGGAAGATATCATTGCAGTTGAAATAAATCCGCGTGTCAGCCGCTCTTCTGCGCTGGCAAGTAAGGCAACCGGGTATCCTATTGCAAAAATTGCTGCCAAGCTTGCAATTGGTTACGCATTGGATGAATTAAAAAACCAAATCACCAAAACTACTTCTGCATATTTTGAACCTGCATTGGATTATGTGATTGTAAAAGTGCCGCGTTGGAATTTTGATAAATTCAAAGGCGCAAATGATACCCTTGGTTTGCAAATGAAAAGTGTTGGTGAAGTAATGGCGATTGGCAGAAGTTTTAATGAAGCTATACAGAAAGCCTGTCAGAGCTTGGAGAACGAAGCGGTTGGTTTAGGTTATTATGGAAAGAGTTTGATGAAGAGCGATGAATTGGTTGAATATATTAAAACACCAAAATGGGACCGCATCTTCCGTATAAAAGACGCTTTGATGCAAGGCGTGAGAATAAAAACCATTGTTGAAGCAACACTGATAGATCGCTGGTTCATTTATCAAATACAGGAAATTGTACGCATTGAAAAAGAGCTTATCAAACATACATTAGATAGCTTGCCGGAAGATCTGTTAAGAGAAGCCAAGCAAAATGGTTTTGGTGATGAACAGATTGCACGCATTTTAATTGATCGTTGTACTGATGAACAGGTGTATGAAAAAAGAAAAGCATTGGGTATTATGCGTGTATATAAAATGGTTGATACATGCAGTGCTGAGTTTGAAGCAAAAACGCCTTATTTCTATAGTTCGTTTGAAGGATAATAACTACCCCAGCCCTAAAGGCAGAAAGAGATTCGATGGAAAGTTGTTGTATTAATATTAATAGGTTTACACATCAAGTATACAATGCAATCACTCAAACGTCATTGCCAACTTGATGGCAATCTGCTCTTCAAATATTTTCTATTCAATAAAAACTTCAAAATTATTAAAAGCAGATTCCCGCATTCGCGGAAAAGACGTGATTCTTGTTGATTTTTCTAAAAGTTTTATAAGGTAAGTGCTATATAACAATTACGCCATCATTCTCTGTTTGACTGGGCACCTGCTTTCACTAAATAACAAATTCTTGTTTTTAAAAAACTCCTTTACTTTTATCAACTTAAAATCAATACATGAATATATCTGTTCGCATACGATTGTCTGCCCTTATGTTTCTTGAATTTTTTATCTGGGGCGCATGGTATGTAACCATGGGCACTTATCTTGATAAAGTACTACATGCAAGCGGTGTTGAAATTGGTGCTGCATATAGTGCGATGGCAATTGCTACCATCATCTCGCCATTTTTTGTGGGCATGATTGCCGACCGGTATTTTTCAGCACAAAAATTATTGGGCGTATTGCATCTTGTTGGTGCTGTGCTGTTGTTTTACATTACAACTATAAAATCTCCTTCATCTTTTTATTGGATATTATTATTGTATTCGTTGATGTACGCGCCAACGTTAGCACTGGCAAACTCCGTTGCATTCAGGCAAATGAAAGACCCGGGAAAAGAGTTTGCTTCAATAAGAGTTTTAGGAACAATTGGATGGATTGCAACAGGATGGCTGCTTGATAAAGTTTTTAAAATTGGCACAGAAGATTTAGTATTTACTTTTAAAATGGCTGCAGTTGCTTCTGCGGTATTGGGATTATTAAGTTTCGCATTGCCTGATACACCTCCAAAAGCAAAAGGCACTGCGGCAACATTCAGGCAAATTTTAGGTGCAGATGCATTTGTATTATTTAAAGACAGATCATTTGTTGTGTTTTTCATTGCTTCTGTTTTAATATGTATCCCGCTTTCTTTTTATTACAGCCTTACCAATTTATTTCTTACAGAAACAGGCATGAAAAACGTAACAAGTAATATGACGTTCGGGCAATTTTCTGAAGCTTTTTTTATTTTGCTGATACCATTTTTCTTTAGAAAATTGGGTGTAAAATGGATGATAGCATTAGGAATGATTGCGTGGACGTTGCGTTTTCTTTGTTTTGGTTATGGAGATGCCGGCGCAAACTTATGGATGTTGTTTGCCGGTATTATTTTACATGGTGTATGTTTTGATTTCTTTTTTGTTACCGGTCAAATTTATACTGATAGCAAAGCAGGTTTAAATATTCAAAGCCAGGCGCAGGGAATGATTACAATGGCAACGTATGGAATTGGTATGTGGATAGGTACATTGCTTTCGGGTTATATAAAAGATAAATACACGATTGATAACATTGTTCACTGGAGAAGTGTGTGGCTTGTGCCTGCAGGCATTGCCTTTGCTGTGCTGATATTATTTACATTATTCTTTAAAGATAACAGGCGAAGCGCTGTACATGCAGAGCTATTGAAATAGTGTGATTAACTAAAAAGTCAGAATTAAAAAGGTTTATTCTTTACCCTGCTAATTAATATTTGTGAAGAAATAATTATGAACTTTAGTTTTGACTTTTCAATTTTGACTTTTAATTTTTAATTTATTTCTATGATCGTTCGTTTATGGCATGGGAAAACATCTTCCGCAGATGCAGAAGAATACATGAATTATGTTTACAAAACCGGTATTAAAGATTACAGGAGTACACCGGGCAATTTAAATGCACAAGTCTGGCAAAAAAATGAAGGCGACATCACGCATATATGGACAGTTTCATGGTGGGTGAATATTGAAAGCATAAAAGCTTTTGCGGGAAAGAATTATGAAAAGGCAAAATATTATGCTGAAGATAAAAAATACTTATTGGAGCTTGAGCCAACGGTTCAGCATTATGAATGTTTCGGAGAGATAAGATGATAAAACCTGAAAAGTTTTTAAAACCTTTTAGGTTTAAGGAACGATGATGAGCACTACAATCAGCACCAATAAAAAACTTTACGGTCTTGATCATTTACGTGCATTAGCAATCATTCTTGTTTTCCTTTATCATTATGGAAGATTATTCCCGCACCCTGAATGGACGAATGCCATCAGTACATTCGGTTGGTCAGGTGTTGACCTTTTCTTTGTATTAAGCGGTTATTTGATTGCCTCACAACTATTTCAAAAAATAGCACATCAACAAAAAATTTCTTTTAAACAGTTTTTTATAAAAAGATTTTTCAGAATTATTCCTGCTTATTTAGTTGTAGTTGCGCTGTATTTTTTATTTCCTTTTTTTAGAGAAAGAGAAGCATTAGCACCGCTTTGGAAATACTTAACCTTCACACAAAACATCGGGCTCGATGTTAATAAAAACGGAACCTTTTCCCATGCATGGTCTTTGTGTATTGAAGAACAGTTTTATTTATTTCTGCCGCTGCTGCTTATCGCACTGGTAAACTTTAAACTTATTAAAAAAGGTTTTTGGCTATTGATTGCTTTATTTGTTTTTGGAATTTTAATACGATGGTATTCTTTCAATCATTTTGATTTATCAAATAATGATAATTGGGTAGACTGGTCCAAATGGATATATTATCCAACATGGTGCAGGCTGGATGGTCTGCTGGTTGGTGTAAGCATTGCAGCGTTGCTTCAATTCAAACCGGTCTTCAGTAAAAAAATTTTGAATTATGGTAATGCACTTTTATTAGGAAGCCTCGTACTTTTTGCAACAGCTTATTTTTTCTGCGGAAACCAGGAAAGTTTTGCTGCTTCTGTGTTTGGTTTCCCGCTGGTTGATATTGGTTACGGTATTGTTGTTTTATGCGCTTTAAGTAATAAAAGTTTTTTGTATCGTTTCAAATCCACAATCACATCAAAAATAGCGGCGCTGTCTTACGGCATTTATCTTATACATAAAATTGTAATTCATGTTACACAAAATCAATTAATAAAATTTAAGATTGATGATAACAGCAACCTGATGTTTTTTATTTGCATTGTAACTGTTTTCATTGTTTCACTAATACTAAATGAAACAATTGAAAAACCTTTCTTAAAGCTGCGGAAAAAAATTCTTGCGAAGGGAAAACCTGTATTGAAAGATTCTCGTGAAGTCGCCAGTGCTTAGGTATATATAAAAAAAGAAAGCAACAGAAATTACTTACTAACCCTGTTGCTTCTTTAAGCAAAACCGAAGTTTCACTTATTTGATTTTGGACCGAAGTCCGCAATCTTGATTTTTTGAATTTTGGCTTTCCGTCATTTCAACTTTTGGACCGAAATCCTCAATCTACATAACTTCTTTCCTCGTTCGCAAATCTGTATAGATTTTCAATTCCCGCTGCCATCTTGCTGCAACCACCACCGAGATGCTGGTCAGTACAATCAGCCGCATTAACTTCAATCTTACTATGTAAATATACTATTCTAAAAAAGCGATTTCCAAATTTTTTTTCTTTCTTTTATACACGCGTTTTATACTTTAAAAGCAGGTAATTTCACGCCTTATAAACATATTTTTTCAGGGATATAAACATTATAAACGAAATTGCTTTTCATTAACTTAAAATTTCTTTTTTATGATTCGTATTGCCATGCTTGGTTCAGGCTTTATTGGCCGTTTTTATGCGGATTCTTTACAAGGTTACCGCAACAAAGATAAAATTGTAAGTGTCTATTCAAGAAAAGAAGAAAGCGCAAAAAAGTTTGCTGCAGATTATAACTGCGAACATTATACAACAAACATGGAAGAAGCTATTGCGCATGCAAATGTTGATATGGTTTGCATTTCTCTCCCAAATAATTTGCATGAAGAAGCGGTGATGCTTTGCTGCAAACACAATAAAGCAGTGATGACTACAAAACCATTGGGGAGAAATGCCGCTGAAGCATATCGCATGTTACAGGCAGTTGAAGAAGCAGGAATATTTAACGGCTATCTTGAAGACCTTGTGTATACACCAAAATTTTTAAAGGCGCATGAAAGTGTAAAGAATGGTGCGCTTGGCCGAATACTTTGGGCAAAATCAAGAGAAACACATCCTGGCCCGCACAGCGACTGGTTCTGGAATATTGAGCTTGCAGGCGGCGGTTGCATTTTGGATTTAGGTTGCCATTGCGTTGAGATTACAAGAAGCTATATTGGCAAAGACATACTGCCCACCGAAGTAATGTGCTGGGCAGATACGCAGGTGAAACCAATTGATGCGGAAGATCATGCGATTGCTTTAATAAAATATGAAACGGGTGCTATTGCACAATTTGAAGTGAGCTGGACGTTTCGTGGCGGCCTCGATTTGCGGGATGAAGTGATGGGTTCTGAAGGAACGATCTGGATAAATAATTTTTTGAGAACAGGTTTTGAAATGTTCACCACAGGTAAAGGCGCAGATTATGTTTCGGAAAAAGCAGAAAGCAACACCGGCTGGCTGTTTCCTGTTGGTGATGAATTGAATGAACTTGGTTACAACCACATGTTCATGGATATGTTCAATGCTTACGAAAGTAATAAAGCACCTAAAGAAACTTTTTATGATGGATATGTGGTGAATGCCGTTCTTGATGCAGCTTATAAATCAGCCAAAACAAAGCTCTGGGAACCTGTGCATCTTGATGTTTGGCGGGGAAAAACAGGCTTATCAAAACAAAGCCATCTTACAGAATATGATGCAGACCATTATTTAGTGAAAGAAGAGGTAACACATTACGGCGCTAAAAAACTCATCTTAAAAAATAAGAAGACAGGTAAGATTGAAGAGAGGATTTTAGAGTAAATTATAATGCATTGCGTAAACCTGTTAGGTTTCAGAAACCTAACAGGTTTTCTATTTTAATGCCACTCTGTCGCAAAAAAATTTTTGGTAAAATATTCGTGGTGTTGTTATTTCTATGAACAATACAATTTCTTTTATAAATAATAATGATGCTGTTTTACTAGATGCATATTCCAAAACAATTACAGGTGTTGTTGGAAATGTTGCAGCATCGGTTGCACATATACAGGTTGATAAAAAAATGAAGAACAGGAAAGGTGAAGTGCAATCGGCGCCTGCTTCCGGTTCAGGATTTATAATTTCTTCAGATGGTTACATTGTAACCAATCATCATGTAATTGAAGATGCAGATGATATAAAAGTTTTATTCAGCGATGGAAGGATGTTGAATGCAGAATTAAAAGGCGCAGATGCATCAACAGATATTGCTGTACTGAAAGTATATGATAATAATTTGAAAGCTTTATCATTTACTGATTCAGATAAATTACAGGCTGGTCAAATTGCTATTGCCATTGGTAATCCGCTCGGTTTGCAATATTCAGTTACAGCAGGCGTTGTAAGTGCTTTAGGCAGAACATTGCGGGCAAAAAACGGACGATTGATTGATGATATCATTCAAACAGATGCTGCATTAAATCCTGGTAATTCCGGCGGTCCGTTGGTTAATTCTGTAGGTCATGTTATTGGTGTAAACACAGCAACTATTCCATCTGCTCAAGGTTTATGTTTTGCTGTGTCTTCCAATCTTGCATCTTACATCGCAGGAAAAATAATCATGGAAGGAAAAGTAAGAAGAGCATATATCGGCGTTGCAGGACAAATGGTAAATCTTACCGAAAGAATGATTGCTTCAAACAAATTACAAACAAGAACGGGCGTGTATATATTTGAAAAAGTTGCCGATGCTGATGTAGATAATTATGAATTGCGTGTGGCCGATATAATTGTTGAGTTTGATGGCAAGCCAGTTGGCTCTGTTGATGACATGCATAAATTGTTTACGGTTGATGTGATTGGCAAGCAAAAACAATTAGGCATTTTACGTAATGGTCATAAACGTATTATTGATGTTGTCTTGGGCGAATTAAAGTAAATAATCAACTTAAATTGCAAACCTTGAAGTTTATGCTTCAAGGTTTTTTTATGCATACAACAACACGCATTAATCTTTGGAGCAGTCCGCGAAATATTTCTACAGCAATGATGTATTCATTCGCTCAACGCGGCGATACAATTGTGTTTGATGAACCTTTGTATGCGCATTATTTATTATCAACAGGCATTCATCATCCGGGTAAAGAAGAAATTTTACAAGTACAGGATAATAATGGTGAAAATATTATTCATGATATAATTTTAGCTGCTCATGACAAATCAATTTCTTTCTTCAAACAGATGACGCATCACCTGGAAAACATCAGTCTTGATTTTTTAGCACAAACAAAAAATATTCTCTTCATTAGAAATCCCAAACAAATTATTGCTTCTTATGCGCAGGTTAGAAAAGATGTTACGATGCAGGACGTTGGTATAAAAAAACAATGGTGGTTATATAATTATCTGATCGAAAAAAAACTTTCCTGCACCGTACTTGATTCAAACGAGATTTTAAAATCACCACAAAATGTTTTGCAACAGTTATGTGATGCATTGCAAATTCCGTTCACAGAAAAAATGTTGCATTGGCCTGCAGGTGCTAAAACTTATGATGGTGTTTGGGGAAAGTACTGGTATGATAATGTGCATCAATCAACAGGCTTTGCAAAACAAAAAACAAGTGAGCGTGAATTGCCTTCTTACCTTGAAACATTATATAATGAATGCAAATTTTATTACGATCAATTGTGCCCTTATTCAATAAAAGCTGTTTAAACATTTATCTTAGCTTTTCAATATTGCTTTATGAAATATTTATTTGCGTATAGTTTGATAGCAATAAGTTTCTTATCGGCTTGTAATAATTCTAATCAAACAACCATGACATCCGATTCTATATCAACCAATGATACTTCAGGTTTAAATAGAAAATGGTGGAAAGAGGCGGTGGTGTATCAAATTTATCCGCGCAGTTTTAAAGATGATAATGGCGATGGCGTTGGTGATTTAAAAGGCATCATTTCAAAATTGGATTATATAAAAAGTTTAGGTATTGATGTTATCTGGCTTAATCCAATTTATAGTTCGCCAAACGGAGATAATGGTTACGATATCAGCGATTATCAAAACATCATGCAGCAGTTTGGAACAATGAATGATTTTGATGCATTATTAAAAGGCATGCATGAACGCGGATTAAAACTGGTAATGGATCTTGTAGTAAATCATAGCAGCGACCAGCATGAATGGTTTAAACAATCCAGAAGTTCACGAACAAACCCATATAGAGATTATTATCATTGGTGGCCTGCGGAAAAAGGCAAGCCTGCATCCCGCTATAGTTTCTTTGATGTGAACAATGACGCATGGAAATATGATTCATCAACTAACTCATATTACCTGCATTATTTCGGAGATTTTCAACCTGATCTGAATTGGGAAAATCCAAAAGTTCGTGAAGAAATTTTTAGCATGATGCGCTTCTGGTTTGATAAAGGCGTTGATGGTTTTCGTATGGATGTAATTCCTTTCATTTCAAAAGACACAACCTTTCCGCCGCTGCCTGCAAAGTATAATGGAAACTTTGTTGATTACTATGCGCATGGTGCGCATGTGCATGATTATTTGCAGCAAATGAATAAAGAAGTAATGAGCAAGTATGATGTGATGACGGTTGCTGAAGGTATTGGATTAACAACTAATGATGCGCATGATTATGTTGATGATGATCGTCATGAATTAAATATGCTCTATCATTTTGAAGGCGTGAGTTTAGGTTACTTACCAAATCAATTTAAAGTACCTGACCCGAAAGGTTATAGCGTTGTTGAGTTTAAAAAGATATATTCAAAATGGGATAGTGTGTTTGAAAACAAAGGTTGGGGAACAGTTTTTCTTGGGAATCATGATCAACCAAGAATGGTTACGCGTTGGGGAAATGATGCACCTGAGTTTCGTGAACTATCCTCTAAAATGCTAACAACGTTTTTAATTACGATGCGTGCAACACCTTATTATTATAATGGTGATGAACTCGGCATGAACAATATTAAGTTTGATAAGATCGATGATTATCGTGATGTGGAATCAATCAATATGTATAAGCAGATAAAAGAAAAAGGTGGCGACTTGCAGGCGTTTTTGAATGCACAAAAAATTTCTGCAAGAGATAACAGCCGTACACCATTTCAATGGAATGATTCTGCAAATGCAGGTTTTACAACAGGAACACCATGGTTAAAAGTGAATCCGAATTATAAAACAGTAAATGTTGAAACGGAAGAAAAAGACAGCAACAGTTGTTTAAATTATTTCAGGAAGGTTGTTAAGCTTAGAAAAGATAATCTTGTACTGGTGTATGGAAAATATACATTATTAGATGAATCCAATCCGCAGGTGTATGCATATACAAGAGAATTAAAGGGCAGTAAAATTTTAGTGCTGTTGAATTTTTCTGCAACGCCTGCAACTGCAAACATAGGTATTGATCTTACTAATGCAAATGTTTTAATTGATAATTATACAACAGCAAATAATACAACTGCACTTCGTCCATACGAAGCAGCTGTGTATGAAGTAAGTGAGAAGTGAAGGTGAGACGTAAAAAATTAAATGGCATCTCACTTCTAACTTCTCACATCTCACCAAATATTAAACATGCAGCAACAATTTTATCAGCAAAACGAAAACATACAAGTCTTCATTAAAGACAAATTATATCATCGCGGTGAAGCAAAGATTTCTGTTTTTGATAGTGCAGTACAAGGTGGCGATGCGGTATGGGAAGGCTTAAGAATTTATAACGGCAAAGTATTTTGTTTGAATGAACATATTGAACGTTTGCAGGCATCAGCACATACATTGGCTTTCGTTGATATTCCTTCGAAAGAATTTATTAAGAATGCGATCTTCCAAACATTAAAGGCCAATAATTTTTTTAATGATGCGCACATTCGTTTAACATTAACACGCGGAGAAAAAATAACTTCCGGAATGGATCCACGGTTAAACCAGAACGGAAGTTGTTTAATTGTTTTAGCCGAATATAAACCGCCTATTTATGATAATGAAAAAGGTATTAAACTTATAACATCTCATATCCGGAGAAATTCGCCGATGCATCTGGATTCTAAAATTCATCACAACAATTTGCTCAATAATATTCTTGCAAAAATTGAAGCGAATTATTGCGGAGCCGATGATGCAATCATGTTAGACAATCTTGGTTTTGTTGCTGAAACAAATGCCTGCAATATTTTTATTGTGAAAGATGGTTTACTGTTAACGCCAAACGCTGATGCATGTTTGCCCGGCATAACAAGAACAAACGTTATAAAACTTGCCCAGCAATTAAAGATTCCAGTTTTCTTAAAAAATATTTCCGTTGCAGAATTTTATAATGCAGATGAAGCTTTTACAACCGGAACAATGGGAGAACTTACGCCGGTTTATGAAATTGATGGCAGAATTATTCAAAATAAATCAGGCTCAACCATTCGGGAACAATTGTATAAAGCTTATAAAATCCTTACCAACACTGAAGGCGAATTGATTGCGTAATATATACACGTAGAATGAAACCTTTTTCTGCTAGTACTTAAGAAAAATAAAAAAGCAAAAGCATGTTTTAATAGTTTGCGGCCTTCAAGACAAAAACAAATTTCAAGGTATTTGTCACAATCTGAAAAACAAAAGAATCCATTAAAAAAAATGTGCAACGGGCAATTAATTTTTTAACCGGGAATGAAGTTTTATAGGCCGTACAAAACCGTAATAATTTTTTATTTAGGAAATATTAAATGTGGATAAGAAAGTTAACTTTCTTTTGCAACCAATTTTAAGGTTTTGCCGTTTATTATAATATGGCACCAAATAGCGAACCTGAAATTTCTCCACAAATTAAACTACCATCATGCATTTTTGACTTAATTGCCCAGCAACTATTAAGTTAATGAAATTAAATGCCTTAATGCAGTTTTAAAATTGCAAAGAATTTACCCCTAAGTGTTCTTTGCAATTTTTTTATTTAATTCAAAAATTACTGGATGCTTTGAAATATACGGCTCCATCTCGGGCCGCTGTTCCAGCTAAACCATATAAGCGAAGCTTTACCTACAATATGTGTTTCAGGAACAAAACCCCAAAAGCGGCTGTCCTGGCTTCTATGGCGGTTATCGCCCATCATCCAGTAATAATTGTATTTGAAAGTGTAAGTATTTGAAGGTTTACCGTTAATTATGTATGAACCATTATTTTCTTCCAGCGTATTATGCTCATAAGTTGTAATAGCACGTTGATATAAGGCAAAATTTTCCGGCGATAATGTAATGGTTGCGCCTTTTTTTGGAACAGTTATCGGCCCAAAAAAATCTCTTGACCAATTATTGGAAACGCTGTCATAAGGAAATGTATGTTGTGAAATATCATTATTAATATTTCCGGTAATCCGGTATAAAGCTATTGTGCTTTTTACATTCAGGAACTTATCAACTTTTTCTTTTTCTCCGGGTGTCATATTTATAACAATACAGCCGCTGTCAGGCTGCAGATCAGACAAGCCATCACTTACATTTATATTTAATTGTTCATTTAAGTATGCAGATGAAATAGGCTTGCCATTTGCCGGCACATTGTAATCTATTTGTGATGATGGCGATACGTAGGCAGGCTGATCATTCACATATAATATTCCCGCCTTCACCTGTATTTTATCGCCGGGCATTCCTACGCACCGTTTTATATAGTTATCCGTTTTATCGTATGGATGCACCAGAATCGGGTACGTTGCTTTTAAAGCATCGCGGTCGCCATTGAATTCAATGCGCAGCACGTCATAATATAATTCTTTACTGCCATGATTCACATCGTTAATTATAGTATCTGCCGCCGGCACATTAAATACTACTACATCATTTCTTTTTATACTTGTATAGCCTGGCAATCTTTTATAAGGCAATTGTACCCAGGTAAGATAAGAAGGCGTTGTAGGCGATAGTGGCATAGTGTTATGCACAAACGGAAAACTTATTGGTGTTGACGGCAGCCTTGCGCCATAACTCATTTTACTTACAAACAAAAAATCGTTTATAAGCAAAGTTTTCTCCATACTTTCCGTTGGAATGGTGTACGCTTCAAAAATAAATGTTCGGATAAGGGTAGCGGCAACAACTGCAAATACTGCAGCATCAACCCATTCCCGCGAAGCAGATTTTTTATAGTGCCTCATCACGTCTTTACCGCCCCATCTTATATCTTTAGAAAAACCAACATAAGGCAAATAAATAAAGGGAACAAATACAACAGCGGCATGCTGCAGAAATGTAAATTGCCCGAAATGCATTACAAAAATTATAATTATCCAAATGGTAATAAACTGCCCTGCAATTGGAATAAATTGCAACCAGAACCACACTTTTTTCAAACCGGTTTTTTCAACAATGCACCATGTATTGTAAAAAGGTATAAAAGCTTTCCATGGTTCAATACCTGCTTTTTTAAACATGCCATAAATACCAATATGCCATCCAATAGTTGCGAGAATAAAAATTATCCATCCCATAATTTGTTTTTAAGCGTAACAAAAGTAATAATCTAATCAAGCCTGCGTAATTAATCGAAGTAAAGTTTTCTTAAATATGTTTAACTGATTTAAAGAACCCGAGAACTATTTTTAGAGATTGATGTTATTAAATAAAGTTTTGCTATAGTAAAATGAACTATTTCACAATCAAGGATATTGAAAACTTAAGCGGCATAAAAGCGCATACTTTACGCATTTGGGAAAAGCGCTATGGTATTATTACCCCTAAAAGAAAAGCAAGCAAACACCGTTTTTTTGATAATGATGATCTGAAACAGGTTTTGCGCATAACGCACCTGTATAACAATGGTTATAAAATCTCTGCAATTGCAGCTATGAAAACCAATGGGCTAAATGCTTATGAAACAAAAACCGCGCTTGCAGAAGATAGTTTAATTAAAATACTTATTGAGGCAACAATTGACCTTGATGAAATATTGCTGCATACAACCTTGCAAAAAGCCATCACAGCTTTCGGGCTTGAAGAATGTATGGTAAAAGTTGTATATCCTTATTTTGAAAAAATTGGAATGCTGTGGATGAACAATGAAGCCTTGCCTGCACAGGAAAGATTTGCAAGTAATATCATCGTGAAAAAATTAATAAATGAAATTGATAAGCTGCCTTTATCTTTTAAAAGTACGCAGCCTGTGCTGATATTATTTACCCCGCTGCAGGAATATCATGAAATACCTTTACTATTTATGTATTACATGTTTAAGAAAAATAACAGGAATATTTGTTATTTGGGAACCAATACAAACTTTGAGGTTTTAGATGCATTCATCAGGCTGAATAAAAAATGTATCCTGTATTTTCATGTTATTACAAACCTCACGCATAACAGCATTGATGATTATGTACAGCAATTGTTGCAACGATATAATGATCAAAAGATAGTTATGTCAGGCAAACTTACCAATGCCGTTACTGTAAAATCAGAAAATTTAAAATTGCTCCATTCACTGGATGAAATGGTTGCATTTGGAAGAAGTGTGACCCATTAATCGCCAAACGTCAAACTCTTTTTATTCACGTTTCACTAATTCACATTCTCAATTATTATTGCACTTGCACCGCCGCCGCCATTGCATATTCCCGCAGCGCCAAGCTTTGCATTATTTTGTTTAAGCACATTTATTAAGGTTACAATTATTCTTGCGCCGCTACATCCGAGAGGGTGGCCTATTGAAACAGCGCCGCCATTCACATTTACCTTTGAAGCATCTAATCCCATCTTCTGAATATTCGCAATGCCCACAACAGAAAAAGCTTCATTCAATTCAAAAAAATCTATGTCGGTAATTTTCATACCGGCCTTTTCAATTGCTTTCGGAACTGCAAGAGACGGCGTTGTAGTAAACCATTCCGGCGCCTGCTCAGCATCGGCATAACTTCTTATTATTGCCAAGGGTTTTATGTTTAATTCTTCCGCTTTTTCTCTGCTCATTAAAACCAATGCTGCCGCACCATCATTCATGGTACTTGCATTGGCCGCGGTTACTGTTCCTTCTTTTTGAAACACTGGTTTTAACCCAGCGATCTTATCAAACTTTACATTAAATGGCTCTTCATCTTTTGTAAATTGTAAAGCTTCGCCTTTGCGCTGCGGAATTTGTACCGGTACAATTTCATTTTCAAATTTTCCTTCATTCCATGCCTGCTGGCTGCGCTTATAACTTTCGATAGCAAATTCATCCTGCGCTTCACGGCTTATATTGCATTCTTTTGCGCAAAGCTCTGCTGCGTTGCCCATCGCGTAATTATTATACACATCTGTAAGGCCATCTTTTGCAAGACCATCAATCAATACAACATCTCCATATTTATTTCCCCATCTTAATTTGGGAGAATAATAAGGCACATTGCTCATGCTCTCCATACCGCCAGCGACAATTATATCGCCATCACCTAACATTATACTTTGAGCTGCCTGAGCAATAGCCTTCATACCGCTTGCACATACTTTGTTTATGGTAGTAGCAATAACATTATCAGGCAAACCTGCTAACATTGATGCCTGCCTTGCAGGCGCTTGTCCAAGATTTGCCTGCAGTACACAGCCCATTAGAACTTCCTGAATTTGGTTTGGTTTTAAACCTGCTTTTTCCACCGCTGATTTTATAGCGATTGCACCCAATTGTGTTGCTGAAAAATCTTTTAATGCGCCGCCAAAGCTACCAATGGGTGTTCTTACTGCTGAAACTATATAAACCGTTTTTTTATTCATGAAATAATTTTAAAACGGCAAAGATAACATTTGTTAGTTTGGATATAGCACCTGCATTTGACATTGGCCAGCGATACAATTATTATCGATATTATAATTTTTAATAAGCCTGTAAATAAAATCAATTATAAATCCTGAATGGTAAGCTCCTTATCTGCATTTTTCCAGGCTTCTTTAAATGCTGTTTGGGTTTTTTGCGCTTCATCAGTTTTGTTTTGCCCTTTTAAAGATTCTGCCAATCCAAATAAAGCCCTGCCGTTATTTGGATATTGCTTCAATGCACTGCGAAAAGCAGCCTCGGCATCTGCATATTTATTATTACGCAAATAAAATCCGCCCAGCATATTGTACGTTGGCAAAAACCAATCGGGCGGTTCATCATAATGCAATTGCTGTTCTGTTGCTGCGGCTTGTTTATAAAAATTTTCAGCTGATTTGAAATCCTTTTTTTGCTCACTGATTTTTGCAGATAAAACTGCATCAGCAATTGCAGAAATATCTTTTGCCATGCTTAATCCATAAGCCTGGTTTGCAGGAATTGAATGTATTACATCCTTAAAATGTTTTTGTTCATTTAATGCATTTTTCGCATCGTTTTTTTCAAGATAAGCAAGCCCCCTTGCCCAATACCACATTGCCAACGTAATATTCATTAATGAATCCGGCTTTGGCGAATTCAAAATTTCATCCCAGCTTTCTGAACCAACCATTAATTGCATTGGCGCTGCAGTTATAAATTGTATCATCGGCATCTGGTGTACCATATCCGCTGGTATTTGTTTTTCACATACGTCAAGCGATTGTTTTGCTACTGCATACCTGCCTTCAAAATAACGCGCAATGGTTAAAAAATGAAGGTTGTGCGTGTAATACAACATAGGATAAATGCCTTCAATATGAGTGGCTGCTATGTACGATGAATCAACATTTGCAGCAACTGCGTTTGCATGGTCTGCCATAGCATAATTTCCGGTACGCATATAAATATGTGCAGGCATGTGCACAAGATGACCGGCATTGGGAACCAGAGTTGCCAAACGTCTTGCACTTGCCAAAGCTTTTTCGGGATGTGGTGAAGCTTCCATTGTATGTATATAATAATGATTCGCACCAATATGGTTTGAATCAACTGCAAGCACTTCTTCCAAAGCTTTTATTATATCCGGTGTATTTTCATTTGGCTTGCCGTCTTTTGTCCATAATTCCCAGGCATGCAGGTTCATCATGCTTTCTGCATACAAAGTTTTTGCATCAAGATCATCAGGATATTTTTCGCTCAACACTTTCATGGCTGCACTGTATTTTTTTTCAAGAGCGGGAAGATTGGCTGTTGTATCGTTTGTATAGCGGATAGCAAGTGTGTTGATATAATCTTTTTCTTTTTGTGATACGTGCGCACTGAGCGATTGCGCTTTTTGAATTGCCTCGTACGCTTTACGTGTTGCATTCATATCTGCAGGCCAATTATAATTGGAACCATAGCAATAAGCAATTCCCCAATAAGCCATCGCCATAGTTGAATCAAGCTTTACTGCCTGCTGAAATGAACGTACAGCTTCTTCATGATTAAAACCATAGATAAGGGTTAAGCCCTGGTTGAAAAATTTTTGTGCTGTGTCACTGTTGGTAGTTACCGGGTGATGGAGATTGCCAAGGTTTTCAAATAGGCCTGCAACTGGTTTTGATTCTGATTTTTTTTTATCTGAACAATTCCATGCGAAGATTACCAACAGCAAGATTGCGAAAAGTTTTGCCGTTTTCATTGTTCAATATTTCAGGAAAGTTAGAAAAATAAAAATTGATCTTATTACAAATTTTTTAGATGATTTAATGAATTTGAATCAGCATTTAACTTGTATGATCAACAATAATTAACCATTTGCCATTTATTTTTCTGAACAATAAAGTGAAGTATCCGCCCACATCACCGGCAGTTCTTTTTAAATGCCATGAACCCATTACAAAATAATATTCAGGCGAGAGTTGTTTTAGTTGTAATAAATTAAAAGAAAGCTTGCCCATTGTTGCTGTATCAGGGTAAGCTTGTTTGTAATAGTTTAATGTTGTTTGCCAGCCATAAGTTGGCGGGTTGCTTACAAACAATAAACTATCGTCTTGCCAATATGTTTGCATAAAAGCATCTATGTTGCCATCATTCCAATCGTTCAGTTGTTTATTCATAGCATTGCGTATCTCAGTTGAATCATCGGTTTGTGCCTTGCAGAAATTATATGCAGTTAATAAACAAACTATAAGAATTATTTTTTTCATACACGTTTTTAAGCAAAGTAAAGAAGTTGATGTGAAGAAAAGTTCAGCCACGTTTTTTGCAGGCTGATGTTGCGTTTTCAATACTTTATTGCGTTGTTAATTTAGCGGTTGCAGCTCCATACACATGTAATTTTTCTTTGTCCACTTCAATTTCTTTTTCATACGCTAATCCGAGTTTTTTAAGCAACTTAACTGAACTCATATTCTCAGGAACAGTTGTAGCAAGAATATGTGAGATATTATGTGTTTGAATTAATTCATTTAAAACAGCATTTGCGGCTTCCCAGGCATATCCTTTTCCAGAGAAATTTGGCAGGAAGGCAAAACCAATATCATGATATTCCAAATAATCCCGTTTAATGTATGTTATTACTCCAATTTTATCTTCATTCTCCTTGAGACTCACTACCCAATATGATATATTCTTATTCTCTAAAATTTTTTTGATGTAAGCACCGGCTTCCACTTCAGAGGTTATATTTCTGTTTCCGATGAATTTAATCCATCCTTCTGTATTTACTAGTGTAAGGATAAAGCTACTATCGGTTACCGTCAATGGTTTTATAGAGAGCCGGTTTGTTATTAAGAAAGATTGCACATTCATTTTTTAATAATTTTCGATCTTTTGTTTTTAGTACAACAATGTTCAGAAATATGCGATACGTTGTAAATTTGCACGCTTATTACATTCAATATTTACAATTTAATTAATTATCAGGAACTAAAAATGTCAACAACAATCAGTAATGAACGCAAAAGAATTCATCCACATAAATTTACGCTTTGGGTAGCAATGGGAAGTATTGTAATGATGTTTGCCGGTTTAACAAGCGCATATATTGTACGCAAGTCTGGCGCTAACTGGTTGCAGTTTGATATGCCGCCAATATTTTGGGTTTCTACTATTATTATTTTATTCAGCAGTCTTACCATGCACCTTGCTTTAAAGTCTTTTAAAGCAAGAGAAATGAAACGTTACCGCAGCCTTATAACTATTACGGCAATTTCGGGTGTTGTTTTTGCAGTTTTGCAATACGCGGGTTTTAATTATTTATATCAGCATGGCGTGCAGGTATTTGGTGCCGGCAGCAATCCGTCTGCCTCATTTCTTGGTGTTATTGTTGGCTTGCATGCATTGCATGTTTTAGGCGGCGTAATTGCATTGCTTGTAATTTTCTTTAAAGCACACAGCCGCAGAATAAAAAATTATAATGTAACTGCTGTTGAAATTGTAAGCACTTACTGGCATTTTGTAGATATACTCTGGATATATCTTTTTATTTTTTTAAAATGGTTGTAAAAAGAGTCATGAATTTTTATACAACCATTGAGCCGCAAAAGCAAATTTTGTGAGGTAGAAATTGAGAATATTACTTCTGAAAATTTTATGATACAGAAAAAAATAAAATATACTCCTGAAAAAATATTAACGTTTTTATTTTTTTTAAAGCTTAGCCAATACCTTTGTCGCCATACAAGTTTACATTAACATGAATACATCTGTTACAACAACCACCGGAATGTGGAAGGGCGGAAGAAGCCCATTTAATGTTGAGTATGGTAAATTGATGATGTGGTATTTTTTAATGAGTGATGCTTTTACTTTCGGCGCTTTTCTTATTGCTTATGGTACTACAAGGTTTGCCACCAATGGCTGGCCTAATCCAAACGAAGTTTTCCGGTCCTATCCTCTTGGCGGAAACGTACACGCACCCTTAATATTTGTAAGTTTAATGACGTTTATACTTATCATCAGTTCTGTAACGATGGTGCTTGCAGTGCATGAAGGCCACAGCATGAACAGAAAAGGTGTTGCAAAATATCTTGTATTAACTATCCTTGGCGGTCTTGCATTTTTAAGCTGCCAGGCATGGGAGTGGACGCACCTGCACAATGAAGGCGCATGGTGGGGAAGAAATCCTTTTCCAAATTCAGACGGAAGTATCAGTACCACAAATTTTACTAATTTCTTTTTTACTATAACAGGTTTTCATGGCTTTCATGTGTTCTCGGGCGTTCTAATAAATATTATTATGCTGATAATGGTATTGAGGGGAACCTTTGACAGGAGAGGCCATTATCTTATGATTGAAAAAGCCGGCTTATACTGGCATTTTGTTGACCTTGTTTGGGTATTTGTATTTACCTGTTTTTATCTTATTTAAATAATTAACACTGATGGATCATACCTTAGAATCTCTAGCAGCAGAGCAACATGCTGGCGGAGGAAAAAAAGAAATATGGAGAGTAACCATTATTCTTTCTGTATTTACCATTATTGAACTGGCACTGGGGTTTCTGCTGATGTCTGTTGTCAACGATCTTGCAAGGCATTTTATTAAAGGCGTAATTATAATTTTTATGCTTGCCAAAGCATTTTACATTGTTGGTTATTTTATGCATCTTAAACATGAAATAAGAAACCTGATAATGACCATTGTTGTACCCTTGTTTTTGTTTGTATGGTTTATTATTGCATTTCTCAGCGATGGAAATTCTTTTAAAAACAACAAAAACGAATGGGACAGAAACCATAAAGAACGCAGCAAAGAACCTATGCCCAAACATGAAGAAGGTACACATACACTTGAATAAAGTTTTGTGAAACACAAAATATTAATCATTAACCATCGCACCTTTGCGATGGTTTTTTATTGCTGAAACAGGCAATCAAAAAATTCTTTCCAAAATGAACAAAAAAGCACTGCTGGCAGTTGCAATGGCTGTATTAATTCCACTGATAAGTTATTTCTGGCTTAAGCAGGCAAGTGATAATGCAACAGCAATACCCAACCATTATTTACCTGATACTATTATTAACCATATTGCGAAAGGAAAAATGGCTAATGATACGGTTTGGCACCGTGTTGCCAATTTCCATTTAATAAACCAGTTAGGTGATACTGTAAGCTTATATGATTTAAAAGGAAAGCTGACTATAATGAATTATTTTTTTACGTCATGCCGTTCCACCTGCCCATTGATAATGCAGAATATGTTGAAGATGCAGCAATCATTTGCAAAGGGCGGCGATGCTATGTCAGCACCTGATTCATCCATTGTTCAATTTATTTCTTTTAGCGTTGATCCAGAAACAGATTCCGTTGCACGCTTAAAAAAATATGCAGATCATTATGGCATTGACCCCGGAAACTGGTGGCTGCTTACAGGCAACCGCGATTCAATTTATAATTATGCTTTCCAGGAATTAAAGGTGGATAAATTTGATTCAACTCCTGTAAACCCCGATTTTGTACATACTACGAGGTTTGTTTTGATTGATAAGAATTTTAATGTGCGTGGCTTTTATAATGGCCTTGATTCAACATCGCTTGACAAACTGTCTAAAGACATTGGGTTGCTGATGCTTGCTGTGGACGATAATCCCGAGCAACTGCCTTTTGATCCTGTTTTGATGGCTATATTTTTTGCTATTACACTTGTAGTAACCATAATAGTTATACGCCTTATCTTCCGCAAAAAAAATACAAATGGATCAACTGCCGCAACCATCACTACGCAAGAATGATAAACAGGCAACACTGCTTATTATTGTTTTTTCTTTTGTAGTGTTTGCTGCTGTAAGTTTTTTAACGCAGGTAAAATTCAACATACAACCTGGATTTAATGTGCACATTTTTGCATTGGCTAATGCAATTATTAATTCAGTGATTGCAGTATTGCTGTTGTGCGCATTAATTGCAGTAAAGAGCAAAAGATATATTTTGCATAAACGCATCATGCTTACTGCGCTTATTTTGTCTGTTGTATTTTTAATTTCTTACATAGCACATCACTTGCTTGCAGGCGAAGCTATTTATGGCGATATAAATCATGACGGAAAATTAAGTGATGCAGAAAAACTTGCTGTAAGTGGAACGCGGACTATTTACCTTATCATTTTATTATCACATATTTTTTTAGCAGCTATAATTTTGCCCTTTATTTTATTTACTGCTTATCGCGCACTGATTGCAGAATATCCAAAGCATATAAAGCTTGCACGTATTACCTGGCCGCTTTGGTTTTATGTTGCAGTAACCGGGCCTGTTGTATATTGGATCATCCATCCTTATTACAGGTAAGAATGTTGTAATACGCTGTGTATACAGCTGATTAATATATTTC
Source organism: Bacteroidota bacterium (assembly GCA_013285855.1). Taxonomy (GTDB): domain Bacteria; phylum Bacteroidota; class Bacteroidia; order Chitinophagales; family Chitinophagaceae; genus Parafilimonas. Next base: position 7,574 of record JABDGW010000021.1, on the reverse strand, counting down.
AGTACAAGTGATGCGACGCAACCGTGATGCCATGAAAAACTATAGCTGAATACCAAAAAAATTTATTCATATTTTTTCATCACGTTGAATAAAACTTTGTATTGCTCAGAATCAAAAGCAGGAATTGTATCCTGCAGCCAGTGGCGCTTGAACGCAACAATTGCTGCAGTTGTATCTTGTATATCGTAACCAATTATACGTAAAGCCTGCATTGCATTGAATGAAGATGGCAACACAACATTGGTTGTATCATCATACCAAAAACCAAAACCATTGCCGGCAAGCGTTTTCCATGGAAAGAAAATGCTGGGATCATTTTTACGTGTTGGCGCAATATCAGCATGGCCAATAAAATTTGCTGTGGGAATGTTATACTGTTTCTTTAATGCAGCAAGCAATTTTAATAAACTGTTTATCTGTGCATCAGTAAAAGCTTCAAAGCCATTATTATCAAGTTCGATACCAATGCTGCTGCTGTTTATATCCGCATCATTTCCCCAACGTGCAACACCTGCATGCCATGCACGCATGTAATCGTTAAGCATGTGATGAATTGTTCCGTCTTTACAAATAACATAATGTGCACTTACCTGGGTGCTTTGCGTAGTAAAAGTTGTAAGCGTTTGCGCACAACTGTTTTGCGCTGTATGATGTATAATAACAAAATTCGGTTTGCGTAAATTAAAATTTGTAGTGCCAATGAACTGGTTGTTGAAAGAATCAGTAAGTGGATATTTTTTTATGATGTCTGCATATTGTTTTGCCTGCTGTTTGTACAATTTATTTGATGATGCATAGGGTTTTCTAGCGCAGCTTAAACAAAAAATTATGAAAAAGCAAACTGTATATTTCATTTGTACAAGATGAAAATCTAAGATATGTATTTGTTGCTAACTGCTATTTGTAACGCATATTTAAGTTCATATTTGTTTAGTTTTTATCTCTTTTATTTTCTTCCGCCAGTTGTTATTATATTGCTTTCTTCTTATGAATAATTCTCTTGAAAATTCTCAAAACGTATTCTTTATTGGTATTGCCGGAAGTGGCATGAGCGCTATAGCTCAGTATTTAAAAGGCATCGGGAAAAATATAAGCGGCAGTGACCGTTATTTTAAACCCGCAGATTTTAATGACACGAAAAATAAATTAGAAGCTGAAGGAATAATTTGTTTTGAACAAAATGGTGAGGGTATTTCTTCATCAACACAACTTGTTGTTGTGTCAACGGCAATTGAAGATACTGTTGCTGAAGTGCAGAAAGCTAAACAGCTAAATATTCCTATTATTAAGCGCAGTGAACTGCTTGCACTGATTTCCGAAAGCAAAAAAACAATAGCTGTTGGCGGGACTTCAGGGAAAAGTACAACTGTCGCCATGTTGTTTGAAATTTTAGAACATGCAGGTTTGCAACCAAGTCTCATTAGTGGTGCAGGTTTAACGCGATTGATAAAACAAAATAAAATTGGTAATGCTGCAGTTGGAAAAGGAGAGTGGCTTATAATTGAAGCGGATGAAAGTGACGGGAGTATTGTTCAATATAAACCGGAGATTGGCATTTTATTAAACGTTGATAAGGACCATAAAGATCTGCCTGAGTTAATGCAATTATTTCTTCAGTTTAAAAATAACAGCAAAACTTTTATAGTTAATCAAAGCAACAAGTTTGCAGTAACACTTTCACAGGATAGTCAACACGATTTCTCTTATGAAGAAAATAGTAATGCAGCATATTTTTTAAAAAATTTTCAGCAGCATGGCTTTAAAATTTCGTTTGAAGTAAATGCAACGCCTTTCACTATGAATACACTTGGAAAGCATAATGCTGAAAATGCTTTGGCTGCAATTGCAGCTGCAAATTTTATTGGTATTGATCTGAATATTTGTGCGGAAGCCTTGCAGCATTATGAAGGTATATATCGTCGCCATCAAATTATTGGTGAAAAAAATGGTGTTGTTTTAAATGATGACTATGCGCACAACCCTGCTAAGTGTGCGGCAAGTATAAAAGCTTGCCAACCTGTTGCAGAAAAACTAATCGCATGGTTTCAGCCGCATGGTTATACGCCAACAAAATTTTTGCGTAAAGATTTTGTAAAAGAAATTGCCGAAGCATTGCGACCGCAGGATGAAATATGGATGAGTGAAATTTTTTATGCGGGTGGAACCGCAATAAAAGATATTTCTGCAAATGATTTGATTAACGATTTAAAGGCTTTGAATAAAAATGCATTCTTTGTTGAACATAGAAATGATTTTGTGAAATCTGTAAAAAAGCATCTTACAAATAATTGCACAATACTTTTAATGGGCGCAAGAGATCCAAGTTTGGAAGCATTTGCGCAATTTGTTTGGGCAACTATCAATTGTTGATTAAAGCGCAGTTAACTTTTTTAAGAAATCATCTTTTCTCCTTGTAGATACTTCGATCTCAGAACCATCTTCCATAGTTACAGAGCCGCCTTTGCCTTTATTATACGTTTTGATGTAAGCGAGGTTTATAAGATGAGAATTATGAATGCGATAAAAATTATAATCACCAAGCATTTCCTCAAACTCTTTTAATGTTTTTGCAACAAGCAATTTTTGTTTGTCTTTTAAAAAAAGTGTTGTATAGTTGATGTTGCTTTCACAACGGATAATATCATCTACCTGTATAAAAACAAGGCCACTTAAAACAGGAACACAAATTCTTTTTGAACTTCCTTTTATATTTTTCAGATTATAAAACAGTGTGTCAAACTTTTGCGATATTTCTTTCTGCGAAAATTTTTCATTTAGCTTTTTTATTGCTAATAGTAATTCGTCAGCTTCAACCGGTTTTAATAAATAATCTATTGCACTAAATTTAAAAGCCTGTACCGCATATTTATCATGCGCTGTCGTAAAAATTACCTCAAAATTTATTTCTGGTAATTGTTTCAAAAGATCAAAACCGGTTTTATCTTTTATTTCAACATCTAAAAAAACAAGTGCCGGTTTTTCCTCTTTTATTGCTTTTAATCCTTCTTCAACTGATTGATAAGAACCGAGTAACTTAATAGAGTTGCAGCAATTATTTTCAATAAGCTGTTCAAGCCTGTCAATGCAATGTTGTTCATCATCAATAATTATGGCTCGTATCATCAATACAAATTTAAAAACTCAGTTCAAGCGGAAATCTTACTTCGGCTCTTACGCCTTTTTCCCTGTTAGAAATGTTCATAGAAGCGCCTGCTTTTTTTAACTTATTAATTATATCTATGCGCTCTCTGGTAATCTTTGTACCCAAAGATCTTTTTTCTTCATTTACAAATGCCGCGTTTAAACCGCCTCCATCATCTTCAACAATACAATTTATCATTTCGCCTTGCTGTTTTATATAAATTGTAATATTGCCGCGTCCATCTTTTTTTGCAATGCCATGCCAGATGCTGTTTTCAACAAAAGGTTGCAAAATAAGCGGCGGCACTAAAGTATTTTCTTTGTCTATATTTTCATCAACCTTTATTTCATAATCAAATTTATTTTTAAGGCGAAATTGCTCAAGCTGCATGTATAATTCCAATGCTTTTAAATCATCTGCCAATGGTATTTCTTTCTGCTCTGAATTTTCTAAAACCATGCGCATCAGCCTTGCAAACTTTGCAGTAAAATCAGATGCAGTTTGTGTTTGATTTTTATCAATATAATCAGCAATAGAGTTGAGTGAATTAAAAATAAAATGCGGATTCATTTGCGCACGCAATGCTTTCATTTCTGTATCTGTAATTTGAGATTTTAATTCTGCTTCGTTTTTTTGAGTTCTTATATCGCGGTTGCGTTTATAAAAAATAAATCCGCCAATTCCAATTAAAACTAATAACCCTGCGCCAGCCATAGTTGAATTTTTTATGATGCGTTGTTTTTGTATTTCAGCTTTTGCAAGCACCTGTGTTTTATCATTAATAGCTTTAATTGAATCCTGTGTTTTGCTGAACTGATATTGCATTTCAAGACGGGTAATTTGCTGTTTCTTATCATCATTCAGGATGCTGTCTTTATAAATAACAGATTGTTTGTATGCAGTGTAAGCTTTTGAATAATTTTTTTTCGCTGCATAAATATCACTTAAAATGATATAGCCGGAATTTAGTTTTTCCAAACTATGGCTTTGTTTCGATAGCTCTATGCTTTTAAGTTGCATTTGCAAAGCTTTATTAAATTTATTAAGAGAAGATATTTTGTATTTCTTTAAAACATCATCAGGCGCCTTTAAATAGATAGTTGATAAATTGGAGAGAACATCTGCCTCGTTTATTTTATCGTTTAATGATGTGAATTTTTGTAATGCTGCCTGCAGGTAAGGCAATGCCGTTGTATATTCTGCGGTTTTAATATAAGAAGCGCCAAGATTATCCAGTGCTGAAGCTATTCCATATTGATAACTTATTTGCGTTGCTAATAATAAATTTTTTCTTAGGAATAATCTGGAATTTAAAGTATCGCCTTTTCTATCATAAATAGTCCCAATATTTCCATAGCAATTCGCTAAATCCAATTTATCATTTCCATGTTCATAAATAGCAAGTGCCTTGTATGAAAATTGCAAGGCTTTATTATAATCAGCCATATCTGTATAAATGTTGCTAATATCATCTAACGCAAAAGCAACAAGTTCTTTATGACCCGTTTGTTCATAAACATCAATGGCTTTTTGATGATATTGCAGTGCCATCGGATAATTTCCCAGGTATTCATAATCAACTCCTAAACTATTTAAAACATCACCCTGGTCGTTTATGTAATTAATTTTTTTTAAAAGCGCTAAAGCTTCCTTTTGATATTCAATCGCTGTATAATAATCTGAAATAAAAAAATAATTCATGCCGATTGTTTCCAATTCAGCAGCTATTCCTACTGTATCTTTTAATTCCTTTCTTAATGTGATTGATTTATTGCAATAGATTAAAGCAGTATCATAATTACCTGTGCCCTGATAGTTTTGCGCCATACGATTGTAGGCTACTGCAAGGAATTTTTTTTGATTTTGTTTTTTTGCTGATTCAATTGTTTCGATGGCTGTACTTATTCCAAGCTTAGGATTTATTGTTTCATAATCATAAGAAATTTGATTAAGTAATTTTAATCTCACTGTATCTTCCTGCGGATGCTTCTTCAATTCATTTAATAAGCTATCTAATTCTTTTTGCTGCGCAGCGCAATCAATAACGCCAAATAAAATAAGCAGCAATAAAATTTTTCTCATAAGGGTTATAATGTTTAGTAGGGAAAGATAAAATTTAAACAGCAGTTTTCATTTATTCTGCTGCAAAAAATAAATCAACTCAAGCAGATAATCAATGCTGCTTGACTTCGCTTTGTATGCAATTTAAGTTTACATCAGAATTAAAATAACAGCAACATGATTGAATAAACCTATTTAGAGGAGCATGCTTAATATGTTTTAAGCTAATGTCAACCCTAAACTCATAAAGGACAAACAGTAACAAAATTTAAACGTAAAAACATTGTATGAAAACAGTTAAAACAGCAGGAAAAGAAGCAACTCTTTATCATTTCACCGGCATGGTTGCCGAAGCCGGCAAAAATATGGAGACGATTGTAAGTGGTGGTGGCGGAGGCGGATATAGTTACCAGGGTACAGGAGGTTCTGCTCCTGTTACAATAAGTTCACGCACCGTTATTCACGACCAGTTTTTTTTGGTTGACAAAAATGGAAATGAAAGAGCGTTCCAGTTGCAAGGCTTTAATATAGCCTGCCGAAAAGATAATAAGCTAACAGTAATCTGGGGCATAAAAAAAGGCGAACGAAATGGTCCGTATATAATTGTGCATAATTTTTCTACGCACGAAACATTTTATAAAGATGTATTAATTGGGAAATTGTTTGTGCCTAACCAATTACTTGTTTTTGGAGGTTTCGTACTGGGAATAATTCTTCTTTGGCAAGTTATAGGCTGGTATTCGCTGATTGTTGCTGTCGTAGCTTTTGTAAAAATAAATAGCTGGTTTAAGAGTCAGATCAACCAGTTTAAAAAAGATCTCAATTTTAGCGAGTTCGCATAACTATCAATAACAACTTATATGAAAAAGATAATTGCTGTTGCATGGATTGTATTTACTGCAACTTTAGTTCACGCACAAAAGCCTATTGAGTTATATGATTTAATTAAGCACTTCATTCCTGATTCATCTTCCGGTAAAGATTATTATTCAAAAGCAATTACTGCAAGTCCGGTAGAATGGCTAACAAGCAAAGCCAATGAAAAAACCGGTAATATAAAAATTGCTATCAATGGAAAAAATCCTTCAATTGATCCGGAAGATAAAGTAACACATATAGAATTAAATGGACTAACTGAATATTCAAAAATTAAATTCAGATGTAACATTTGGAATGAGACTGAATATGAAGGCATAGAAAGTCTTTTATCACAGCAATCATACAAATACAATATTTATGTGGAATGCGATAGCAGTACAGCAGATTTGTCGCAGCCTAAAATTTATGAATTAGAAATACCTGGAAAAAATAAAGTTTGGCTTGCGTGTTATAACGAAAGAGGCAATAATTACGGGCAACTGTATTTAGTTGTTTATTTAAATCAAAATGAAGTTGCTAAAAATTGCGATGATGCCCGTCAGGATTTTTATTAAGATAATTTTCGTTTCAAAAACATTAGTTCACAATTTCAAAAAAAAATAAATCAAATATGAAAACAACAGCACACTTACTCATTGCGACGATAATTATCGCTGCACTCAGCATTCAGCAAGCCAGTGCAAACATCTGGCGGGTGAATAACAACGCAACAGGTACTAATGGTGAAAGCCAAGGGGGTACCGCTGCTTATCCTGTTTTTAAACAATTAAATGATGCCGACAATTCACCTAAAGTACATGCAGGAGATACTTTATATGTTGAAGGTTCGGGGACAGTTTATGATGCAGCAACTATCACTAAACAACTTACTATAATTGGTCCCGGGTATTTTTTAGGTGAAAATCCTGAAACTTCAAACAACGGAATGACGGCGAATATTGACCAAATTGAATTTTCTAATACTTCGCCAGGTTCAGGCGGCTCTCAACTCATTGGTGTGGAACTTTCAAATAATAGCGGTAGTAGCGGAATTTCTATTGATGAATATGTAAATGATATATTAATTGAAAGATGCATAATAGATTATTCTATTAATCTTTCTGAGGCTACACATAACTCAGACATCAGAATTATAGGTAATTTTTTTGCGCATAAAATCGGCGCTTATTACAGCAGTATAATATACCCTGATAATTCTGGCGCATTTGGGTTCCCGGCAAATTTTATTTTCAATAATAATATTTCAAAAGGCCCACTGATTTTATTCAGCAATTATTACAATCGAATTTATACAGCATCAGAATGCAACAATAACGTGTTTGATTGTTCTACTACATCCAACAAACTTGCTATTAAATTATACACAAATTCTTTTCGCAATAATATTCTAACTAACCCAAATGATACAGTAAGCATTAACAATGGTTCTTATACAAATGTAGATTATAACATCAGTGCATTTCAAACAGGTCAGTTTGGTACTTCAAAAAAT
>JABDGW010000020.1 GCA_013285855.1 Bacteroidota bacterium | reverse complement strand
AAAAGTTGCTGCAGAAATTTTGCAAACTGATACTTCAAATATCAATGCATCATTTCAACAAAAAACTTACGCAGCAAATATTAATGTCAGCTTACAAAAAATAACCAACAATTTGCAAAGCACAGATGTGATCGGTGTTTTGACCGGCACTGATAAGAAAGATGAATACGTTTTTGTTACGGCACATTATGATCATTTGGGTAAACGAGATTCAGTTATATATTATGGTGCCGATGATGATGGCAGCGGAACAACAAGCGTGTTGCAGATTGCGCAGGCATTTGCTGTGGCGAGAGATAAAGGCTTTAAGCCAAGACGCACGATGGTTTTTATGACTGTTTCCGGTGAAGAAAAAGGTTTGTGGGGAAGTGAATATTATACTAATCATCCTGTGTTTTCGCTAGATTCTACATCTGTTGATCTGAATATTGATATGGTTGGAAGAATTGATCCTACACGCACTTATGGTGATTCATTAAATTATGTTTATACGATTGGTGAAGATAAATTAAGCAGTGATTTGATGAAGATTGAAGACAGCATTAATAACACATATTCACATCTCGAACTTGACCGCAAGTTCAATGATCCGAAAGATCCAAACCGGTTTTATTATCGCAGCGATCATTACAATTTTGCAAGCAAAGGCGTACCGATTATTTTTTATTTTAATGGTACGCATGCCGATTATCATCAGCCAACAGATACAGTTGATAAAATTAATTTTGACCTGATGAGTAAAAGAGCAAAGCTTGTTTTTTATACTGCGTGGGAAATGGCAAATACACTGTTGAAAATAATATGATAGTTGGAACAACTGTTGCGGGCTCGCCCAATACATTTTTGGCAACAGAAAAAAACTATGGAGATTTTATTTTAGAATTTGATGCAAAAGTTGATGATACTGCAAGCAATAGCGGTGTGCAAATAAGAAGTCATTTTGATGCTAATGAAATAAATGGAAATAATAAAGGCCGTGTGTATGGTTACCAGGTTGAAGAAGATCCTTCATCAAGAAAATGGAGCGGTGGAATTTATGAAGAAGGAAGAAGAGGCTGGTTGTATCCTGTTACGTTAAATCCCACAGCGCAAAATGCTTTTAAAACTGCGGAATGGAATCATTATAAAGTGGAAGCCATTGGCAATACAATCAAAACATGGATCAATAATATTCCTGTTGCTTATTTAATTGATTCAGTTTCGCACAATGGTTTTATTGCGTTGCAGGTGCATGCGGTTCCTGATCCGTCGCTGGCAGGAAAGAAAATGTATTGGAAAGATATCCGAATAAAAACAACTGATCTTACTTCAACATCATTTCCTGAAAGCGTTTTTGTGGTGAACATGATACCAAATAATTTATCAGCTACTGAAAAAGAAAATGGCTGGAAACTCTTGTTTGATGGTAAAACTTCTAATGGCTGGCGCGGTGCTTTTAAAACAGGTTTTCCTGATCATGGATGGAGAATTGACAGCGGTATGATAACTGTACTTGAATCAAACGGCGAGCAAGGAAAGAACGGTGGGGATGTTGTAACATTAAATGAGTACAGTGCGTTTGATCTGACGTTTCAATTTAAGCTAACATCCGGTGCAAACAGTGGTGTAAAATATTTTGTAACACTAAACGAAAAAAGTGACAGCTCTGCTATCGGATTGGAATACCAGGTTTTAGATGATAAACTTCATCCTGATGCAAAGCTTGGAAGAAATGGTGACAGAACACTTGCATCGTTGTACGATTTAATTCCCGCCAACAAAAATGAACGATATTTTAATCCGGTTGGACAATGGAATTGGGGAAGAATAATTGTGTATCCAAACAATCATGTTGAGCATTGGTTGAATGGAATTAAAGTGCTGGAATATGAACGTGGTTCAAAAGAATTTGAAGATTTGGTTGCAATAAGTAAATATAAAATATGGGATCATTTTGGTGAAGCAAAAGAAGGACATATTCTATTGCAGGATCATGGGAACGAAGTGAGCTTTAGAAGTATAAAAATTAAAGTGTTGAATTAAACGAATATTCACAGTATTGCATCAGATTAACGCATCTAAATTAATTAAACACGTATCAGTTTATCTTTTGTTTCTGCCCATGAATTACAACCTGCCAAACCAAGCGTAAGATCAGTGTCAGCTAATAAATTGCTCATCACTTCTTTTACTCCATCTTCCCCATTAAGTGCAAGACCGTAAACATAAGGCCGGCCAACCAACACAGCGTTTGCACCCAATGCCATTGCTTTAAATACATCAGCACCGCGACGAATGCCGCTATCAAATAACACTGTTGTTTTACCTGCAACCGCTTCACTGATCTTTGAAAGTGTATCCAACGAACCAACAGCACCATCCAATTGTCGTCCACCATGATTAGAAACAATAATTCCATCAGCACCATGATCAATTGCTTTTATCGCATCATCAGGATGCTGAATGCCTTTAAGTATAATTGGAAGTTTTGTACAATTACGAATAACAGCCAGGCTTTCCCATGTAGATGAAGGATTAGAAAAGCAATGTGCAAAATGCATCATCGTACGCTTTTTATCTTCATCAGGATTACCTAATGTTTTTAAAAACACAGGATCAGAAAAATAATTAGCGAGTCCTTCATCAAACAAAAAAGGCAGGTAAGCATTTTGAATATCACGTTCACGCCAGGCAAACAATCTTGTATCAAGTGTAACAACTATAGCCGAATAATTTGCCTGTTCCGCACGATGAATAAGGCTTCGTGTGAAATCATCATCGCGTCCCCAATACAATTGAAACCAATGCGGATTGTCGTCGTTTACTTCGCCAACTTCTTCAATCGTTTTTGATGAAACTGTGCTTAAAATTTGTGGTATATGTAAAGCCTTTGCTGCACGGGCAACAGCCAGTTCCGCTTGCGGATGAACAATAGATAAAACGCCAACAGGTGCAAATAAAATTGGTGATGATAATTTTGCTCCAAACAATTCTATTTCCATACTTCGATTGGAAACATCGTTCAGCATGCGCGGCACAATTTGATATTTATTAAATGACTCTCTATTATTATGATTGCTGATTTCTGATCCTGCACTTCCGGCCACATATGCAAAAGCTTCCGGCTTCATCACTTCTTTAGCTTTTTCTTCAAGTGCTTCGAATGAAACCGGTAATTTTGGTTTTACATTTTGTGTTCCTGCAAAATAAATCTGCAACTGGTATTGCATGCTTTGTGAAAGTTTTGCCGAAGTTGATTCGTCCATAATAAGTAGATTTAAAGACTTGATTTTATAGATGTAATTTAAATAGATAATTGTTTGGTTCAGCAAGCTGAGTTAATAAGTAATCATGCTTATTTGATAAAATACAAGATGCCATCATAATGTACAGTACAAGTTTTGCGATTCCGCATCAAATACGGGACAGGCGCTCCGTTACGAATAGAATTAAAAGTTCGTACTAAAAGTGAATTCAACTTTTTATAGTCACGTATATTTTATGTGATAAAAAAATTATAATTTGTATATCATTTCACTGCTTTGAAAAAGATCATATTTCGTTCATTGTTTGTTATTCTGCTTGTTGCTTTAGCATGGGCAATTCATTATGCGTGGGTGTCTTTTCCAATTATCAGCGGCTTTGATGCAAAGCAAGTTTGTACCTGCATTTTTGTTTCAAACAGAACAAAAGAAAGTATTGATTCCGGTGAGATGAGCCAATATCCTTTTAGTATGGCGAAGTATGAAATAAACATGCAGGATTCGTCTGTCACTGCTTCTGTGTTTGGCTTGGCAAAACGAAAAGCGATTTATAGAAAAGGCATTGGTTGCACTTTAATAAATGATTTTACTGAAGCACAGGTTCGTTCACAAACTTTTTCCATTCCTTCGCCGCCACCAGTAAATACAGATTCAATTTCGTTTCCTTACGGCGATAAAATAAATGATACAATTCCATCAAACATAAATACTGCAAAATTGAATGCTGCAGTTGATGCTGCTTTTACCGAATCAATTGCCCGCAAAAAACAAAGAACAAGAGCAGTGATAGTTGTGTATGATGGAAAACTGGTTGCAGAAAAATATGCGCCTGGTTTTACAAAAGACACGAAGATGTACGGATGGTCTATGGCAAAAAGTGTTGGCTCAGCGTTGATGGGAACATTAGTTGAACAACGCAAGCTTGATATAAAAAAACCGGCGCCGGTTCCTGAGTGGAGTAATATAAATGATCCAAGACATGCAATTACTATTGAAGACCTGCTTCATCAAATGAGTGGCCTTGATTTTTTAGAAGATTATTCCAAAGCAAGCGATATAACAAATATGTTGTATAAGAAAGGTGATATGGCCGCATTCACTGCAGACCATTCATTGGCGCATCAACCGGGCACAGTGTTTAATTATTCAAGTGGCAACAGTAATGTGTTATCAAGAATTATTCGCCAAACAGTTGGTGAAAAAGATTATGCTGCTTATCCGTTCACTGCCTTGTTTTATAAAGTTGGCATGTATAATACTTTAATAGAGCCCGATGCTTCTGGTACTTACGTTAATTCATCTTATGTAAACGCAACGGCAAAAGATTATGCACGCTTTGGTTTGTTATATTATTATGATGGAATTTGGAATGGCGAAAGAATTTTACCCGAAGGTTGGGTGAAGCAAACGGTAACATCACCATCTTCAAATAAATTAAAAAATTATGGTTACCAGTTTTGGCTAAATGGCATTGATAAAAATCATCCGGCGCAACATGAGTTTCCCGACGTGCCTGCTGATATGTTTTATTGTGATGGTTATGCTTACCAGGGAATATTTATTATTCCTTCAAAAAAATTAGTTGTTGTAAGACTGGGTTTAACGCTTGATAAATCTTTTGATACAAATGCTTTTTTGAAAAGTATTATTAATGCAATAAAACCGATTTAAGTTTTTTCAAATACAACGACTTTTTTACTGAACTACAATAGATTTGAGATGATGATCTACAATTAATAGGTATTGCTATACAAATTATCTTGTTTTTTATCAGTCAAGCGCTTCAAAGGAATTTGCATGCCACCTGTTTGTTCAAGCCAGTCATACAATTCATCACGCAATTTTTTTATTAAAGGCTGATAGGCTTCAACACGAATTAAATTTTTCTTTTCTTCAGGATCGTGTTTCAAATCATAAAACTCATTAATGTCCCAAATGCCTGGATAAAAAATAAACTTATAATCACCATCACGTACACCAAAAGTTGTTGGTGTTTGCGGAAAAGCATATTCCCAATAATATTCATAGAATGCTTTGTTACGCCATGCAATGCTATCACCTTTCAATAAAGGATAAAAAGATTCACCTTGCATTTGCGATGGTTCTTTAATACCAGCCATATCTAAAATCGTTGGCGCTATATCAATATTTTGAATGACTTGTTCCAACGTTTTTCCCTGTTCAATCATTCCCGGCGCATACACAAGCAACGGTACTTTTTCAGATTCTTCATACATATTGCGTTTATCAATCAAACCATGTTCGCCCATTAAAAAACCGTTGTCACCCATATAAATTATAATCGTGTTTTTATCTCTGCCGCTTTCTTTTAAATATCGCATCACTTCACCAATACTTTCATCAACACTTAATAAAGTTTCGCAATAGCGGCGATAGAAATCATCAAACTTAATTTGCCCGTGATATAAATAATCAACTCCATGCCAGCTATACCGCTGTTTGTACACCCATTTTGGAATATCAGCAAGATTATAGTTAGTATCTTTTTTAACCATTGCACCGGTTGGCTCAAATCTCGTATCGCCATATACAATACTGCTGTCTGATGCTGTTAGATTAATAGTTGATGGATAAGGAATAGGTTCATCTTTATATACATCACGATATTTTTTTGCAGGATAAAATTCTGCATGCACACCTTTATGCGACAGGTAAACAAAGAATGGTTTTTTATCGTCTTGTTTCTTCAACCAATCAAGTGCATTATTGGTTAAAAGATCAGTGATGTAAGTGCTGTCGCTATACGTTGTGCCTTTACCATTAATATTTAAAGTTGGATTATAATAAACACCTTGCCCCCGAAAACTTTCCCATTCATTAAAACCTTTTTGTGGAGCATCACTTACTTCACCAATATGCCACTTGCCAAAGAACGCAGTTTTGTAACCGGCTTGTTGCAGATACTGCGGAAAGAAAATAAGATTGGATGGCAATGGCGAACTGTTGTCAACAACAGTATGTTTGTGCGCATACATGCCGGTTAAAATACTTGCACGGCTCGGCGAACATAGCGATGTTGTAACTGTTGCATTTTTTATCCAGACACCATCATGAGCCATTTTATCCATGTTAGGCGTTTTAAGCCATGGCACTTTGCCGGTAAAACCCATGAAGTCGTAACGATGATCATCACTCAAAATAAAAATTACATTGAACGGTTTATTGTTATTTCTTTCAATTTTTAGAGATGAGGCTTGTTGAGCGGTTACATGAAGTGTTATAAATAAACCAGGAATAAAATATAAAAGTCTCCTTATAAACATTAAAATGAAATTTGAAATTGAGTGCTATGAAAATTTACACCACAGGCTCCCAGCCTTTTTCATATTCGCGTTTCCATAACTTCATTGCTTCTTCATTATTCAAAATATGTCCATTTGATGGATCGCAATGTAAAACGCTGCCCGTACGTTGAGCAACATTCGCTAAATGACAAAGCAAAACAGATTTACTTCCTTCTGTAACAGGTGAATTTATTTTTGCATCACCACGCACTGCATCAACAAAATTTTGAAAATGATAAAGATCAAGATTACCTGTTGAACTCACCAGATTATTTGCCTCTGCTTTTACATCAGTGCCTGCTTCTTTTACCAGTTTATTTTTTGTATCGAAAATTTTATAACCGCCGCCGCCATCATTCACTAATGTTCCTCCATCACCATAAATAATAAAGCCACGACTCTCGCCTTCAACAGGATAATTATTACAACTTCTTCCTTCCCAAGCTATAGATTTATCACCACCAAATTCAAAACTTGCAACTTGCGTATCGGTAGCTTGCCAATCATCTTTAAATGCATAACGTCCACCAGCCGATGTAACTTTTGTTGGATATTCAGCTTCTAAAAACCAACGGCAACAATCTATTTCATGCGTACCATTATTACAACTTTCGCCAGTGCCCCAATGCCAGAACCAATGCCAGTTGTAATGCACCAAATTATCTTTATAATCTTTGCGTGGTGCAGGGCCTTGCCATAAGTCCCAATTCAATGTTGCAGGAACAGGAATAACTTTTCCAACACCTATTGATTGACGATTATTTGTGTACCACGCTTTTGCAAAATACGCTTTGCCAATTGCGCCTTGTTTAATAAGATTCGCAGCTTCCATTAATGTTGGCATTGATCTTCTTTGGTTACCCATTTGAATATGCTTTCCATATTTCAAATATGCTTGTGAAATCAATTCACCTTCATAAGGATTTTGTCCGCAAGGTTTTTCTACATACACGTGCTTACCATTTTGTACGCCCATAATTGCAGCTGGTGTATGCCAGTGGTCGGGTGCTGCAATGAGTAATGCATCAAAATCTTTTTGCTTTAGTAATTCACGAATATCTTTTACAATTGTTGGTTTACGCGGCGCATCTTTCAGAGCATCCAATCCGTTTTGAATGGCATGATCTTCCACATCGCAGATGTAAGCCACTTCAACATTTTGCAATGATGCATACGATTTAGCCAAATAAGAGCCGCGACTATTCACGCCCATCACTGCCAGCACAACTTTATTACTCGGCGCATTTTTTCCAAATACAGGGAAATTTAAAATGGTAACTCCTGCTGCAGCAGCAGATGTGTTTTGAATAAATTTTCTTCTGTTCATAAATGCAAGCTTGTATGATAAAGATAGAAGAAAGTTGTTAGTGATTAGTAAGGCAACTTCTTTTTCCTCATATCAAACAAGCACAATAACTCAATAGCATTATTTTTATTCCTGTAATAAATTCTGTTATAAGGTTGAAGTGTCACGCTTCTTACATTTACTTTCTTTTGAGAAGGTTTGCCAATTTCAGGATACTGAATAATTAATTCAACACGTTGCTGTAATTTATCGAGAAATGCAAAAGCGGTTTTCGCAGAATGCTCTTTTAAAAGATAATCATAAACACGTAACGCATTCTTTTGGAAACGTTTTGATACAACTATCTTTTTTTCCATTCATTCATTTCTTTTTTAAAATCATTCCAGTCTATTGTTTCGTTATTATCTGCTTCTGAAATAGCTTCATCTATTATATCTTTCTTATTGGTATAATAAACCACATCTTCCATTAGCATTTGCAAAATGTTTTCATCTTTTATAGAATCAATCAAATAATATATTTTAGATTTTAGTTCGCTATTCATAAATTCTTTTGTTCAATAAAATTACGGAATAATAAATACTACAAAAAGTTATAGAATATTCGCAATATGAAGATTATTACATGGAACTGTAATATGGCTTTTAGAAATAAAGCAAGTGTAATTCTTAAGTATTTACCCGATATTTTAATTATTCCTGAATGTGAACATCCGCAAAAGATGACATTCAAAAATAAGAAGCTGAATCCAACAGACAGTTTATGGTTCGGGCATAATCAAAATAAAGGTTTGGGTATATTTTCTTATAGTAATTTTTCATTTGAAGTTTTGGATGTTCATAATGAAAATTTTAAAATGATTGTTCCCATCATCGTATCAAATAAAAATTTTCAGTTTAATCTTTTTGCAGTTTGGGCAAATAATCCAACCGATATTGATGGCCATTATGTAACACAGGTTTGGAAAGCAATTCATTATTATGATTCAATAATTACCAGTAATAAAACAATATTGATCGGAGATTTTAACAGCAATACAATTTGGGATAAACCAAGGCGTACAGGGAATCATTCAACGGTTGTAAAGCAATTGGAAGAGAAAAATATTTATAGTGTTTATCATAAACATTTCAACCAGGTGCAAGGCAAAGAAAAACATCCGACACTTTATATGTACAGGCACAAAGACAAACCGTATCACATTGATTATTGTTTCGCTTCATCTGATATGTTGCAGCATTTAAAATTGGTTGAAGTAGGCAAGTACAGAAGCTGGAAGAATTATAGTGATCATGTTCCTTTGATGGTAACATTTGACGAAACGATATACACCACTTAACTTTTATTTTCTATTTATTTATATAAATCTCCATTCAAATATTTCAATCCTGAATCACAAACAACTGTAACAATTTTTTTACCTGATCCAATTATTCTTGCCCGCTGAATAGCAGCCCACACATTTGCACCAGATGTAACACCACCAAAAATTCCTTCTTTCTTTGCAAGTAATCTTGCAGTTTCAAAAGCATCTCCATCAGACACAGCCATTATTTCATCAGCCAAATCCAGGCGACAAATACTTGGCACAAAACCAGTTCCTATTCCTTCTAATCTATGCGAGCCGGATTTATCTCCACCTGAAAGTGCCCTCACATGCAAAGGTTCAATAGGAATACAACGAATGTTTGGAATTTCTTTTTTAAAAATTTCTGCATTGCCTGAAAAGCATCCACCCGTTCCCACGCCCATAATAAACTCATCAATATTATTACCAAGTTCTGCAATTATTTCTTTTGCCATTGCATGATAAGCATTCCGGTTGTCAATATTATTGAACTGATCAGTCCAAAACATATTTGGTTGCACGGCTAGTTCCTTAACCCTTGCAATTAAAGAATCAATTAAGCTTGCAGTGATCTTTCCGTTATCACTTGGAAAAATTTCCAGCTCTGCACCAAATGCACGCATTGTTTGTAATTTCTCTTTTGCAAATGCATCTGAGCTAACAAAATAAGCATGATAACCTTTAACCGCACACACCATTGCTAAAGAACTGCCGGTGCTTCCACCAGTATAATCAATCACTGTTCCTCCGAGCTTAAGCTGACCTCGTTTTTCTGCGCCTTCCACCATTGATAAAGCCATGCGGTCTTTCATACTGCCGGTTGCATTCGCGCCTTCATATTTTATATAAATATCTGCGCAACCTGGTTCAGTTAATTTTTCTAATTTAATAAGCGGCGTGTTTCCAATTCCTTTCATAAAAAATTTTATTATTAAATATAAATTTTGTTGATCAGAATTTATTAAAGAGATTAAATAAACTTTGATTCAGTGTTGGCAGCAGCTATCTTTAATTGTTCATAACACATCGCTATGTCCTTCATCATACTGCTTGCAGGAATTATTTTATTGATTCTTTTACTGGCCTGGGCAAAGCTTAATGCCTTTCTCGCTTTTCTCGTTGTTTCAATATTGATGGGTTTATGCAATGGCATGAACATGGATCACATTGCAACAGCTATTCAAAAAGGCGTTGGCGATATTCTTGGTTCATTAACTATCATTCTTGTAATGGGCGCCATGCTCGGAAAATTAATTGCTGAAAGCGGCGCTGCACAAAAAATTACAACAAGCCTTGTAAAACTTTTTGGTACAAGCCGCATTATGTGGGCAATGGTGTTAACTGCTTTTATTGTTGGCATTCCGTTGTTCTTTGATGTAAGTTTTGTGTTGATGGTACCTTTGATAATTTCTGTTTCAAAAAGATACAATATTCCTGTTGTTTACATAGGCTTACCTGCTGTAGCTGCGCTTTCTGTAACACATGGATATTTACCACCACATCCTGCACCAACAGCTTTGGTTGCACAATATCATGCAGATCTCGGAATGACATTGATCTATGGTTTGTGTATTGCTATTCCTGCTGTAATTATTGCAGGACCAATGTTTGCACCAACATTAAAAAAATATAGAAATCAACCGCCTGATACATTTGTTCCGAAAGATTTAAAAGATGAAGAATTGCCTGGTTTTTTCAACAGCGTTTTTACAACTTTTTTACCAGTGCTTTTAATTGCAGTCGCAACGGTGTGCAAACTTTTTCTACCACCTGAAAATAGTGTTGTAAAATTTTTTAGTGCGATTGGCAATCCGCCTATTGCAATGATCATTGCTGTGTTTTATGCTTTGTACAGTTTGGGTTTAAGAAGGAAAAAAAAGATGAGGGTTTTGATGAGTCACTTGATTGATGCAGCAAAAGATATTTCTGTGATTTTATTAATTCTTGCGGGCTCGGGTGCGATGAAAGAAATTCTAACAGAAACAGGCATCAATACCCAAATTGCAGCGCTGCTAAATAATTTAAATGTTCATCCTTTATTAGCTGCATGGTCAATTGCTGCGGTAATACGCATTGCATTAGGTTCAGCAACAGTTGCAGGATTAACAACTGCAAGTATTATTGCACCAATCATTGCGACAAGTGGTGTTGATCCGAACTTAATGGTGCTTGCAACTGGTGCAGGCAGTTTAATTTTCGGTCATGTGAATGATGGTGGATTTTGGTTGTTCAAAGAATACTTCAATTTAAGCTTAAAAGACACTTTTAAAACATGGAGTGTTATGGAAACAATCGTTTCTTTGATTGGATTGATTGGCGTGTTTGTGCTAAATGCTTTTATAAAGTAAAAATCTAAAAAATGGACGCTGATAAAAATTTTGAAGAATTGAATTTAGAACTTCCTCCTGCACCAGCACCAATGGGCGTTTACAAACCTTTTTTAGTTGTGGGTAATCTTGTTTATGTTTCCGGCCATGGACCTTTATTACCTGATAAAACTTTAATTCAGGGTCGTGTTGGTGATACAATGAATGAAGATGAGGGCAAGCATGCTGCGCAACAAGTTGGGCTTGCCATTCTTGCTACATTAAAACAAAATCTTGGTTCTTTCAACAAAATAAAACGCGTAATAAAAGTGCTGGGCATGGTTGCATCCACACCAAATTTTGAAAAACATCCTTATGTTATCAATGGTTGTAGTGAGCTGTTTGCAAAAGTTTGGGGCGATGATAATGGTGTTGGTGTTAGAAGCGCTGTTGGTATGGGTTCGTTGCCCGGAAATATTCCGGTTGAAATTGAAGCAGTGTTTGAGTTAGCTTAAGCTTCACGACCGATGTTTACTCCTTCATAAATTTCAGCAATCAAAATATTTTCATTGATAGCTTTTATTTCAAGATAATTGTTTGCATCATTATATTCCTCCAACTCCCAGTGATTGCTTTCATTCAACCGGAATATTTCTATGTGCAAGCTTTCTGAATCAACAAGTATAAACTCTTTCAAAGTTTTTATATCGCGATACAGTTTAAATTTTTCTCCACGATCATATTCTTTGTGCTCTTTGAAAGTATCTCAATAATTACAGTTGGATTTAAAGCATTGTATTCGTCGTTGTTCAACGTTTCTATTTCACCACAAAAAATAGAAATATCAGGATAAGTAAATAAGGCGTTTGATGGAATATGTATGCGCATGTCACTACCAAATGGTTGACATTTTTTCCCTTTCAATTTATTTTTTAGTTCACCAATTAGATTGCTGGTAATCCTGTTATGCGGCAACTTCGCACCAGACATAGCAAACACTTCGCCTTTATAGTATTCATGCTTTTCTATAGAAGCATTTTCCATTTCAAGGTATGCTTCAATAGAAATTTTTTGCTGACTGTATGCTATTGCAGGTTCTTTTATTTCCATACTATAAAAATACAAAATTGATTTTGAAGCAATGAATGCCAGGTGGCAAAAGTTTACTGACCTGAATTATATCAACAAATCTTTTTTAAACACAGGTGCTTTCCTCCATTTAGTTGCCTGTTCATAAGAATAAGCTATACCTAATAATTGCGGTTCAGTATAAGCTGTTGAAAAAAAAGAAATACCAATTGGAAGGTCATGCACAAAACCCATTGGTACGGTTATATGCGGAAAGCCTGAAATAGCTGCCGGTGTTGAGATAGAAAATCCTGTATCATAATCTCCATTAACCAAGTCAATACAACATGCCAAACCATTTGTAACACCGCATAAAGCATCAAGGTTATTTTCTTTCATCATATCACTGACAACTTTTCTTGATGATAAAGTAGTGGCTAAAGCATCTGTATATTCTTTGCTGCTTAAATCACCTTTATCATTTGCCTGAATTAAAATCTCCTGTTTAAAATAAGGCATGGCTTTATCTTCATGTTGCTTATTAAACTCTATAACATCAGCCATCGTTTTCATATTACTATTGGATGACGCAAGATATTTGTTCACGCCATCTTTAAATTCATACAACAAAACAGTAAATTCTGCATCACCAACATCTTTTATATCATGAATATTTTTTAGCAGATCAACTTCAATTATTTCTGCACCTTTATCTTTCATGGTTTGTATAGCTGCATTGTATAAAGCAACAATTCCCTCATGACCTTTTAAATGAGATTTTTCAATGCCGATGCGTTTACCTTTTAAAGCATCTGCATTTAAAAATTGCGTATAATCTTTTTGAAACTTACCGTTGCTTTCGTTTGTAGCTGCATCATCTGCATCAACACCTGTGCATGCGCCCAATAATATAGCAGCATCTTTAACTGTGCGTGCCATTGGTCCTGCGGTATCCTGCGTTGCAGATATAGGAATTATGCGGCTTCTGCTCCATAAACCAACCGTTGGTTTTATACCAACCAAACCATTTACAGATGATGGAGAAACAATAGAACCATCAGTTTCGGTGCCGATACTTATTGTACACAAATTTGCTGCCGTTGCAGAGCCCGACCCTGCACTTGAACCTGATGGATTTCTGTCAAGAATGTAAGGACATTTTGTTTGCCCTCCCCTGCTGCTCCATCCACTTGTGGATCGTGTAGAACGAAAATTCGCCCATTCACTTAAGTTTGTTTTCCCTAACAATACAGCGCCGGCATTTCTTAATTGCTGAATAATAAAAGCATCCTGTTTCATTATGTTGCCAGCCAATGCTAATACACCGGCTGTTGTCATCAATTTATCGCCTGTACTTATATTGTCTTTTATTAAAACAGGAATGCCATGTAAAGAACCACGGATTTTACCTTGTTTTCTTTCTGCATCCATTGCCGCAGCTATACTTAATGCATCGGGATTTATTTCTATCACGGCATTTAAATAAGGACCACTTTTATCAATTGATTGTATGCGTTGCAAATATTTTTTTGTTATTTGAACGGAATTTAATGTACCGCTTTGCATTTTTTGTTGCAACATATCAACGGTTACTTCATTCAAATCAAAATCATTTTCGTCTGCACTTTTTTCCGCAATATTTTTTTTGGATGAAGTAAACGACGCAGTCGTAATGGCAATACCAGCCATTGAACTGTTAAGCAGGAAGTTTCTTCTTTTCATATAAAAATTTGATACTGCATATTACAAAATGATTCGGCACAAATTCTGTATAAGAAATGAATTATATTTTTTAATTAAAAACTTTCGATATGCCAACCATTGATACCTTACATGAATTACTAAAGCATGAATTAAAAGACCTGTATTCTGCAGAAACACAACTGATAGAAGCTTTGCCAAAAATGGTGGATGCAGCTACCAATGGAAATTTGAGAAACGCATTGGACAAACATTTGGAAGTAACAAAGACACAAAAAGAAAGGCTTGATAAAATACAGCAGTTATTAGGAGAAGAAAAAGCCGCGCCGGAGAAAAAAGGCTTTTTTGCAAACCTGTTTAGAAGTAATGAAGGTGAAGAACATTGCAAAGCAATGGAAGGTTTAATAAAAGAAGGGAACAGTTTATTAGGTGAAGACATGGCACCTGAAGTTACCGATGCGGCAATTATTGCGGCTGCACAAAAAATAGAACACTACGAAATAAGCAGTTATGGTACTGCAAGAGCTTATGCCCTGCAATTAAATTTGAATGATGTGGCGAAGCTGCTTGAAACCACATTGAATGAAGAATATGATGCTGATATTTCATTAACAGAACTGGCTTTATCCAATGTAAACCTTGCAGCAGAAACAGAAGAGCAATCATTTGCTAAATCAGCTAAAAAAGCTAACCCGAAAACTGTAGCTAAGACTGCGAAAAAAGCTAACACAAAAGCACCTTCAAAAGCAGTAAAGAAGGCAGCTGCTAAAAAGAGTTTGCCAAAAAAAGCTGCACTTAAAAAAGTAAAAGCTGCTGTTAAAAAAAGCAGTCCTAAAAAATCTGTGAAGCGTAAAACAGTAAAAAGATAAACACAAAAGCTGCGTTTAATGACGCGTTTTTATAACGTTGTCTGTAGATGCAAGTGAGCTTAGTGCTTCAGACTGTACAATAACCTGCTCTTGGTTATTTATCATGGTTAGCTTTATTTCTTTGCTAACAATCAATTGTTCATTGCCTGCAATTGGAGCAGTTGTACTTTTAGTTGATTTCTTTTTCATATTGCAGATTTTAGTGTTTTATGGTTATAAATATAGGTAAGTAAATTAAATTTATTAGCAAGCTATATGTACGCTGTAAATTATAAATGATTTTAAACTTACTTACCGCCAAAGACATTGTGTTTAAGCCTGGAGTAAATTCCAGAATTTTGAAAAAAGAATATCATTTACAATTATTAAATACTGACATAAACATTTTTAATCACCAAAACATAAAACAATGAGAAAGATTTTTCTATTCACTTCATGGTTTTTAATTGGCATTTTATTTCTTGGCAGTTGTAACAACGCAAACAAATCCCAACCGGCAGCAGATAAAAAAACCAACACTGCACAAACAGAAACACCTGAGTATTTTAACCTGCGACCCACACTGGAAAAAAAGTATGGCTATACGCATGCTGTAAAAATTGGCAATGATCTTAAAATTTCAGGAGCCGTAAGTATGGATGATTCCGGGATTATAGTTGCCGCGGGAAACATGGAACAGCAGATGAAAAATTGCTACGGCGATTTAGAAAAAATCCTACAGCATTATGGCTATACTTTCGATGATGTATTTGCGGAAAACATTTATACAACTGATATGGCTGAATTTATAAAAGTATCAGGTTACCGTAACTCTGTTTATAAAAAACAATTTCCAACAGGGACCTGGCTTGAAGTAAAAGGATTAGCAGTAAAGGGACAATTGATAGAGATAGATATGGAAGCTCATAAGGCAAATTGAATTA
This sequence comes from Bacteroidota bacterium, assembly GCA_013285855.1. GTDB lineage: Bacteria > Bacteroidota > Bacteroidia > Chitinophagales > Chitinophagaceae > Parafilimonas. Next base: position 27,525 of record JABDGW010000020.1, on the reverse strand, counting down.
TTAAGATGGATTTCAATTTTTGCTATATTGAGTTTATGGTTGTGTTTAATTCGTTTATTAATTCATTTATTACTTGTATCTTTTACAACAGCCAATCACTTGAAATATGGAAGTCGCATAACGTTAAAGCCAGGCAACAATAAATAATTTAACACAAAGGCCTCCGCAAAATGCGGAGGCCTTTTTAAAATTTTCTGTTCAAATTACTTCATCGCGTTTTCTACATATGCCTGTACATCTCCGCCTTTTGCAGTTGCAATTTTTTGCAGGCTTGCATTAATTGTTGGGTCTGTCATACCTCTGTAAGCTTGTGGTATTGCATTTTTAAACGCAACCACTTTATCAATACCAGCTTTTATTTTTTGGGTATCATTCAGTTTTGAAAGATAATCACAAAAAGAAGGTGTTAGGTTAAACTTAGCCTGGCTTGCTGGCAATGCATCATATTTCTGAACAATTATATCATAATCTTCTTCTTTGCCTGCAGCCACAATAATATTACCGACTGTTTCTTCCAGGTCTCCTTTTGCATCAGTACCGTATTTTTTTGCGAGTGCATAAGCATTAGCAGAATCCAATGTACTTAAACCTTCAAGTGCAGCACCGGCAACACTGTATGAAGAATCATTTATCGCTTTATCAAAAATGTATTTATATTTTGGATCTTTTGTTGAAGCAAGCATTGCAATGGCTCTTGATTTTGTTCTGTTGTGTTCATCATTCTGTGCTATGCGCTCAACAGTTTGTAAAATTGTTTGGTTTGATAATGCTGCAGGATTTTCTTTTAATTTATCTAAAGTAAAACTCCTGATGCCATAAAATTTATCATTCAACCCTAAACTCAATTCGTATGTCATATTATTATCGGCAAAATATTGAATTGCTTCGTGGCGGTCAACATATAACGGAGCATATTTCCATTGCGTTTTATAATTGTCTGCAGTTTTATGATCTGTTTTCTGACAAAGCAAAACTTTATCACCATCAAAATTTATAAGGTCTGGCCTTGTGGTATAATCAAAAGTAAAAGTATCAATGGCGTTTTGTATCCAAACCTGGTGGCGGGTTTTTGTCGCTCCGTTATATATATCAATGTTCACAGGCATTTTAAAAATCTGCTGTGTTTGTTTTTGCTGAACAATAACTGAAGCTTTATGCGCTGCATCATCATACACATAACTGATATCCAAAACCGGATGACCGGTACCATAATACCATTCATTCCAATACCAGTTTAAATCCTGTCCTGTTACACTTTCAAAAGCCAAACGCAACTGCTGCGCTTCACCATTTTTAAATTTATTATCAATAAGATATTTGTGCAGCGATGCATAAAAAGCATCATTACCTAAATAATGACGCAGCATATTTAAAATACGGCCGCCTTTAGGGTAACTTACATTATCAAACACATCTTCTTTATCAGCATAATAAAAACGAACCAACTGCTTGTTTGCGCTGTTGCCGGTTAGGTATTGCTGCATATCATTGTAATTAGTTTCATCACCTTTGTCCTGCCCGTATTTATATTCATTCCATATTGTTTCGCTAAAATTTGCAAAGCTTTCATTTACGGTTATATTGGCCCAGCTTTCGCAGGTAACCAAATCGCCAAACCATTGATGAAATAATTCATGTGCAATCACATCTTCCCAATTATTTCCATCTTTTAATTCACGTGCATTTTGATAAGCGCTTTCTCCATGCAATGTAGCTGTTGTATTTTCCATAGCACCGCTTACATAATTGCGCCCAACAATCTGGTCATATTTCGGCCACGCATAATCAACGCCTAATGTTTCAGAATAAAACTTTATCATTTCCGGCGTGTGACCAAAAATGCCGCGGGCAACCGGCGCATATTCTTTCTCTACGTAATAAGCTACTTCTTTGCCTTTATAACTATCTTTAATAATTGAGTAATCACCAACACCCATAAAAAATAAATAAGGCGAATGCGGCAGATCCATTTTCCATGTATCTGTTCTTGTGCCATCTGTATTTTTCTTTTGGCTGATAAGCAGGCCATTGCTTAGTGTAACATATTTATCCGGCACTGTCATTGTAATTTGATCAGTAGTTTTTTGATTAGGCTTATCAATTGTCGGCATCCAAACAGAATTATGTTCTGTTTCACCTTGTGTCCAGATTTCAGTTGGCTTATCTTTTTCTTCGCCTTTAGGATTTATAAAATATAAACCTTTTGCACCTGCTATGGCAGCACTTCCGCCTTCACTCCATTCATTGGGTTTTGAAACATAATCTATGTAAACAGTATAATTCTCGTTTGCCTTGTATGTTTTATTTAAAGTAATGCGCAGGTACATGCTGTCATCATACCTGTATTCCAACGGTGTTTTTTTACCGTTTTCAAAAAGCGAAACTTCATTAATGTTCATGCCTTTTGCATCAAGTGTTAAAGAGTCTGTGGGATAAAAATGTGGATGCACTGTTAACCATTCCTTGCCATACATGTAAGATTTACTGTAATCAAATTTTACATCCAGTTTCGTATTTACAAGATCATTAATCTTAGCAGCCTCAGCACGGTAAATAGTTTTCCATGAAGTATCAGCCGGTACATTATCATTCTGTGCAATTGCTGCAGAACATATCAGCAGCGAAAGAAATAAGAAATTTTTTTTCATCTGAATTTTTTTGTTTTTTAATTGCTGCATGCAATTTGCAATTTTATGTGTTTTATTTTTTCTGCAACATGGCAATGGCAATTATTATAATACTGATCAGAATGATCAATACACATCATGTGCAAATTTTAAAAGTGAGCAAAAGTAAATGAGATATTATTTTGTGCCTGAAATAATATTTATAAATGGTTAAAATAGAATATGCAGCGGCTTGCCAAAGGCATCAGCACTATTTTATATTAGTTTTGCAGTTACAAAAAAACATGTTGCCGCATTAAACATTCAATCAATGAAGTATTCTGTAAAACTCTTTACGCTTTTGTTTTTTTTCTGCATGAATTTTTTTGTTTTGAAAGCCCAGCAGAAACATTTTATTTATGTGCAAAACGAAGACAGGCAACCGTTTGCAGTTGTGCTTGGCGGTAAAGTGTATAGTTCATCTGACTATGGCTATGTGATCATTCCCAAATTAGTTGACAGCACTTATAATTTTACTGTAAGTTTTCCTATGAATAAATTTCCCGACCAGGCTTTTACCTGTTCAATAAATAAAAAGGATGCAGGTTATATACTTAAAAGTGAAACGGATGGCTGGGTATTGCAAAATATGCAAACACAAAAACTTATTATGAACAGCAATGCGGCTGTAGCGCAGAAAAATGCTTTTGGCAATATGCTTTCTGATGTGGTGAACGATTCAACGCTTACCAAAACTAATACTGTTGAAAAACCTGCAGATGCAACTGTAACGAATGAGACAATATCTGTAATACCAGCAACAGCAGCAATAACAGAAAATAATACCGGCATTGTTACAGATTCACTGCAGCAACCTCAAAAAATTTCAGAACAAAAACTAGATACCGGGACCAATATGCTTTTTGTTGATAAAACGCAAAATGGAATTGATACGATCAATGTATTTGTTCCGGCAGAAACTACAGGTAATAATTTAACAGCAGATCAGCAATCTCCGCCTGGTAATACAGCAACTGTTCCTGTAATAATTGCTGCTGTGGCCAGCGATTCCGCATCTAATAATAATAGTTTATCAACTTCAGAAAATGTTGCTGCAAACAATAATGAACCACAAGACACAACAACGCATACTCAATCAAATCCGTTTTATAAACCTGAAGAAAACACCAACAACGTTGTCGCAGGTTCCAATGCAACCAGCACAGTAGCTGAAACTGCAATAATAAGTGCAAACAATGCGGTAAAACAGGACTGCGGTAACATGCTGTCTGATGATGACCTGAATAAGTTAAAGCGAAAAATGTTTACTCAAGGCGATGATAATAGCATGATTCAATATGCTGTAAAAAACGTTAATAAAAAATGTATCTCTACAGACCAGGTTAAATTGTTGGGAAGTTTATTTTCAAGTGATGATGGCCGCTACAGCCTGTACGATGCGTTATATAAATATGTGTATGATTATGGCAATTACCCGGTTTTGGCTAGCCAGATTTTAGATCCATATTACAAAAAACGTTTTGCAGCTATGCTGCGATAACCAAGCTGCACATTATGCCCCGTTATTTTATTGAAGTTGCGTATATGGGAACACGATACAGCGGTTTCCAGGTACAGCTTAACGCCAATACCATACAGGCAGAAGTTACACGTGCTTTAAAGATATTTTTTAATACAGAATTTGAATTAACGGGTTCTTCACGCACGGATGCAGGCGTACATGCGCTGCAAAATTTTTTTCATTTTGATGCAGACATGGAAATAGACAAGCCCGTAATTTATAACCTTAATGCTTTATTACCCTATGACATTGTTGTAAAAAATATTTTCAAAACCGAACCCAATGCACATTGCCGGTTTGATGCAATTGCAAGAACTTACCATTATCAAATCACAAGATTTAAAAATCCTTTTTATTTTGGAAGAGCTTACTATTATCCTTTTGCAGTAAATATTGATTTGCTGAATGAAATGGCAGAGGTAATTACACAATTCAGCAACTTTACTTCTTTCTCAAAAAAAAAGACACAGGTAAAATCTTTTAACTGCAACATTCAATATTCACAATGGATATTCGAAACTAATCTTTGGAGGTATGAAATAAAAGCAGACCGTTTTTTACGTGGTATGGTTAAAGGCCTCACAGGCACCATGCTTCGCCTTGCAAAGAATAATAAAAGCAGCTTTGAACTTATAAAAATCTTTGAAAAAAACAATCATGCCGTCGCCGATTTTTCGGTGCCTTCTGATGGCCTTTTCTTAACCGCAGTTGACTTTAAAGACGACATCATAAATTCTGAACCACCCTCACTTCTTTAAAACATTCGATTAAATTAATATCCGCATCAGCCTTTCATTTAGTATTTACCATCAGTCTTGCTAATTTTACTCAACTCCACGGGGAGCATTGAAGTCCATTCCTAATTTGAAAAACAATTTCTATGAAAACCAACCGCACAGTAGTGTGTTCGGGGTTTTTTGCTCTATTTTTTATAATTGTTGGCAATACATCATTTGCACAGTTAAAGGCAGATTTTTCATCAAATGTCCAATCCGGTTGTACGCCATTAATCGTTGCATTCCAGGATAAATCAACAGGCAATCCAAGTAACTGGTCATGGTCATTAGGTAATGGATCAGCATCTACATATCAAAATCCGGTTACTACTTACTTTGATCCGGGAACATATACAGTTAAGCTTACCATTAAAAATACTTCAGGAAAAGACTCAATTACCAAAACAGCATATATAACTGTTTATGCAAACCCGCAGGTTGTTTTTAACGCATCTCCAACCCAGGGTTGCTTTCCGCTGGATGTAAAATTCACTAACAACAGCAAGGCAGGTTCAGGTACAATCTCAAACTATTTATGGGATTTTGGTGATGGAAATATTGATTCAACAGTTACCGCATCTCATACATACACTTCGTCGGGTGTGTTTGATATTACTTTAAAAATTACCAACAGCTATGGTTGTTATGATGCACTTACCAAAAGCGATCTTATAAAAATAAATGATGGCGTAAATGCCAATTTTGGTCTTGCCTCGCTTGATATCTGTAAAACACCGGCAACTGCTGTTTTCCAGGATTCAAGTGATGGCTCAGGCACACTATCATATCAATGGGATTTTGGAGATGGAGCAACCAGTGCCTCACCTTCTCCATCTCATAATTATACATCTTCCGGCAGTTATACTGTATTGCTTACAGTGCAATCAGCCGGCGGGTGTTCAGATACTGCAAGCCTGCCGCTCAGTATTCATATTCCCGCTTCTTCTTTTACGCATACAACTGCTACGTGTTTAAATCAAACACTTCATTTTACAAATACTTCTTCTCCATTACCGGTATCAAGCACCTGGTATTTTGGAGATGGAACAACTTCAACTGATTTAAATCCAGATAAAGTTTACACTAATACAGGTAATTATACAGTTAAACTTGTAAATGTATTTTCTGCAGGTTGTTCAGATTCTGTTACAGCCACAATTAACATTGCAACAGCGCCAACAGCATCTTTTACAGCAGATGACACTTCAAAATGTGCAGCGCCGCTTACAGTAAAATTTACAAATAATACAACAGGTAATGCGTCCGGTTATTTATGGGATTTTGGCGATGGCGATACTTCATCGGCAACAAACCCAACGCACATATATATAAAGCAGGGAAATTTTACTGTAACGCTTACTGCTACTAATGCAAACGGATGTGAGGATATTTTTGAAAAAATAAAATATATAAACATAGAACCAGTAAAAATCACAAAGTTTTTGAATTTGCCTGACACTGGTTGTATACCGCTTACTATTAAACCGTCTTTTTTATTAAACATAAGCGATAAGATAAAAACATATAGCTGGGATTTTGGTGATGGCGGCACTTCCAATGTGCAATCGCCAACATATACTTATACCAAAGAAGGTTTTTTTAATGTAAAGCTTACCATTGTAACAGAAGATGGCTGCACAGATACTTTCACACTTAATAATGCAGTACTCGCCGGCCATAAGCCAAAAGCAAGCTGCACTTTTGCACCAGACTCGTTATGTACAAATGATGTTTTAAAGTTTACAAATACTTCAACAAACGGACCCATAACTTTTTTAAGATGGGATTACGGTGCCATTTTAGACGCTGCTACAGGTCAATATTATTATAAAACGCTTATTGATACCGGCTACCGGCAATTGGTATTGATTGCTTATAATTATGGTTGTGCAGATACTTTGAAAATAGATTCTACAGTGTACGTAATGCCGCCGATTGCCCAAATAGATTTTAATACACATTGCGATGACAAGCTAAAAGTAGATTTTATAGATAGTTCTATTATAGATATTACACATAAATGGGATTTTGGCGACGGCCAATCAGATACAGCAAAAAATCCTGTTCATATATATTCTACGCCAGGCACCTATACAATAAACCTCTATACTACCAATAAAACCTGTCGTGATACAACATCTGTTAACGTCAATGTAATAAATGAGATCGGTTCTATTGCATTAACTGACTCAGTATATTGTCGCGGAAATAATATAAATGCGGATATTTCAGGCGTTAATATCAGTAATATAAAAAATGTTAAATGGGATTTTGGTGATGGCACTATTATAACAGTAAATGGTGCAACAAAAGGCAATCATGCTTATGTAAAAAACGGGAAGTTTAAAATTAAAGCAACCATGACTGACAGGAATAACTGCCAGTATTTTTATGAAACAAAAGATTCAATAACTGTATATGGTCCGCTTTCAAATTTTACAACTCTTTCGCCAGGTGCATGTGCAGGAAGCGATATTTTATTTACTGATAGATCTTCACCTGACAGTATACATAATATTGTAAAATGGTCATGGGATTTTGGTGATACTATTGATCATGATTATAACGCACCTGTAAATTTTTCACACACTTATACGGATACTGGCCATTATTATGTAAGGCTAACGGTTACGGATAGTTACGGCTGCAGCGATAGTGCAAAAAGAATAAATTATATATTCATTACTAATCCTATAGCTGCATACACTATATCTGATTCTATCGCCTGTCCCGGCAAGCAGATATCTTTTCAAAATACTTCGAAAGGAGAAAATTTAAACTATCAATGGGATTTTGGCAACGGATCGCAAGGCAATCAAAAAAATCCGTTTTATACTTACAAAACAAGCGGCATTTATAATCCTGAATTATTTGTAACAGATGTAAATGGTTGCAGAGACAGCGTTCAATCAGGCCCGTTGAAAATTTCAAATCCTGTGGCCAAATTCAGCCTGAGCGATTCTACTTCAACATGCCCGCCTTTAACCGTAAATTTTATTAATAAATCAACAGATTTTAAAACTGCAAAATGGGATTTTGGTGACGGCAGCCCTTCTGTTATTGTTTCACCCACACATATCTATACGTATCCCGGTATTTATCCTGTACATCTTATTGTAAATGGATATGGCAATTGTGCTGATACAGCCACGGTTAAAAACATTATTATTAAAGGCCCTACAGGAAAAATTATATATAAACCATTACCAGTTTGTTATCCTGATACAATACAATTCTCAGCTTCTGCAAAAAACGCTGTATTGTATACGTGGGATTTTAGCGATGGTAATACTGTTTTAACGGCAACTGATAAAATTGATTATTTATATCAGCCGGGAGACTATGTTCCTAAACTTATTCTTCAGGATTCTGCAGGTTGCAAAGTTTCTATTAAAGGTGATGATACGCTAAAAATTTATGATGTAAAAGCTAACGCGATTACAACCGGAAATCCTGCCTGTACTTTAACGCCTGTTAATTTTACAGATGCTTCCACTTCTGAAGATAACATTATACATCATTACTGGTTTTTTGGGGATAGCAGTAAAATAGATAACAGCTCAGCTACCCATAGTTATCAAGCTCCCGGGGTTTACAATGCATATCTTATAGCGCAAACTAAAACCGGTTGCCGGGATACTTTTTATATTCCATCTGGTGTGCAGGTATTGCCTACGCCGCAAATAAATATCATCGGAGATTCGTCAATATGTTCAAAAGCAACTGCGGATTTTAAAGGAAATACAGCAAAAAAAGACAGCACAATAACCTGGAGCTGGAACTTTGGAAATGGGAACACATCAACAGGCCAGGCAGTTTCAACAGTATATAACAGCAGCGGCAATTATACCATTAAATTAATAGGTTTAAACTCAGGCGGTTGCTCAGATACTACAACCAAACAAATAAAAGTAAATGCTTCGCCAAAAGTAAGTGCGGGAACAGATACAACAGTTTGCCAGCATGGTGATTTTCAGCTAAACGCAGGTGGTGCAGAAACATATACATGGTCGGGCCCTGGGTTAAGTTGTACCAAATGCCCTTCTCCTGTTATAAACCCTGATTCACTTTCAACTTACATTGTTACCGGTAAAGATGCTCTTGGCTGTACAGGCAGTGATTCAGTTAATATAAATATTATTCCACCTTCTAAAATAAATGTATTTGGCGGTGATACTATTTGTGTTGGAGAAAATGCTCAATTGTTTGCAGAAGGCGCAGTAACTTATCAGTGGTTTCCATCTGTATATCTTGATAACGCCAAATCTGCACGACCTATTTATACGCCATTAAAAGATACTTTAATTAATTATAAGGTTATTGGCTATACCGCTATGAATTGTTTTGCAGATACCGGTTATGTTGCTGTAAGAAGTTTTGACAAACCAACAATAAATATAGTGCAGAGTGAAATTGTTCTAAACGTTGGTTCATCTGTGCAATTAAACGCAATTAGTTCAAACGATGTAATTGCATGGCGCTGGCAGCCGCCGCAAGGTCTTAGCAGTACGGTTATTGCTAATCCTGTTGCATCTCCGGCGCAAACAACTACTTACGCTGTAGTTGCATCTAATGGCGGCTTATGCGTCAGCCGTGATGAAATAACCATAAGGGTTGTTTGTGGTAATGCCAATGTATTTATACCAAATACTTTTTCTCCTAACAATGATGGCATGAATGATATGTTCTATCCAAGAGGCAAAGGAATATTTAATATAAAATCATTCAGGATTTTTAACAGGTGGGGGCAGCTTGTTTTTGAACGCTTTAACGTTCCTCCCAACAATGCAAATGAGGGGTGGAATGGAATGCTTAACGGTAAAGAATTAAGTAGTGACGTGTATGTTTATATAATTGAAATGCAATGTGACAATAACCTAGTAGTTCCTTTTAAAGGAAATATTACCTTAATAAGATGACATAAAATAGTCTCCATACATCGTTGCGGATTTTCGCCTATATACGAATGCCCTTAATCGTTATATTTCTTTTTTCTTATTTGAATCTGCATGTTTACGATAAACTTCGTCGGTTTTTTATCGCTACTGTGATTTCCTGGTTTTCTTACTCATAGCAAAGTTTATTTTACATGTAACTAAATAAATATTAGCATTCACGGTAAACTAGGATATGGTTACCGAAATTCTCGTTGATTGGCCTGATTTTTTGCTAATTTGCAACATCTGAACCAATGGAAACTTTCTGCACTTCTTATTTAAGGAGAACCTTGTGTTTTCTGGTTGCTTTTATTTGTATAAATGCAAGGGCGCAGCTTAATGCCGATTTTATTTCAAATGTGCAAGAAGGTTGTTCCCCATTAGTTGTTCAGTTTACAGATGCTTCAACAGGTAATCCTACCCAATGGTCCTGGGACCTTGGTAATGGTGCAGTGTCAACTTTAAAAAATCCTGGTGCCATATATGTAAATCCGGGCAGTTATACTATAAAGCTTCGTATAAAAAATTCTTCCGGAGAAGATTCTGTTATTAAATCAAATTATATTATTGTTCATGAAAATCCATCTATAGTATTTAATGCAATACCAACAGATGGATGCGCACCATTAAATGTTGGTTTTACCGATGAAAGCAAAGCCGGAGAAGGCATAATTTCAGGATGGATATGGGATTTTGGTGATGGAATTATATCTACACAACAAAATCCTTCACATATATATAATGTATCAGACACTTTTGATGTATTGCTTACTGTTACAAATAGTTTTGGCTGCAAAAAAACATTGCAGCAGCAATCGCTTATAAAAATTGGAGGCATGGTAAATGCAGGTTTTGATTACCTGTATAAGAATGTTTGTAAACCGCCTGCTGCTGTTACGTTTACCAATACTTCGCAATCAAGTACAAACCTTACGTATCAATGGCTTTTTGGCGATGGGAGTGCGAGTATGCAACAAAATCCTGTGCATGTTTATTCTGCTTCAGGAAATTTTACGGCACAGCTTACAGCAATTAATGAAAATGGATGTGTTAGCACTTACCAGCAAATAATATCTGTTGGCGATGTTAAAGCTAATTTTGGTTTTACGAATGATTGTGAAAATGACCAGGTAATTTTTTCTGATAGTTCTGTTCCTCAACCATTAACAGAAACCTGGGACTTTGGAGATGGAACGACTGCTACGGGTCCACAGGCGATACATAATTATAAAACCGCCGGCACCTTCCAGGTTGCGCTTAATGCAAACTTTGGCGGCTGTGCAGATACGCTGCGAAAAACAATAAAAACCGGGGTAAAAGCGCAGGCAGATTTTACAACCTCCGGCAAGCGCATTACTTGTAATTACCCGGTAACAATTCAATTTAATAATATAAGTCAGGGAGCCACGGGTTATAAATGGTTTTTTGGTGATGGCACTTCATCAACATCAGAAAGTCCGCAACATACTTATACAAACTCAGGACAATATTCTGTAATACTTATTGATTACAACACCAATGGATGCCCTGACACAATAGTAAAAACAAATTTAATTCAACTTGGACCGCCTCAAATACAAAGTATTCAAAACCTGCCTTTTGAAGGTTGCGCACCGCAAACACTTATATTAAGGCCTGAAATTATTTCAGGGGATGCTATAAGTTCATATCAATGGAATTTTGGCGATGGCACTACATCAAATGATTCAGTAGCTACACACACTTATAATAAAACAGGTATATACAATGTTACTTTAATTGTTGTTACATCAGAAGGATGCAGTGATACTTTATATATACCAAGTGCTGTTTCTTTGGGTAAGGCACCTATTCCTTTTTTTAAGGCACACCCTTTAAATATTTGTGCGGAAACGCCTGTACAGTTTATAGATTCATCAACAGGTTTTGTAACAGATTGGTTATGGCTTTTTGGTGATGGCACCTCATCATCAGAACAAAATCCGGAACATATTTATTCTGACACCGGCTATTTAAATGTTAGTCTTATTGTATCTCAGTATGCGTGTTATGATACGCTTACTTTAAATAAATATGTTCATGTAATACCGCCAATAGCAAAATTTAATTTTTCTTCTGCCTGCAGCAATCCTTACAACTATACTTTTACAGATAAATCTATTGACCCGAAAACCTGGTATTGGGATTTTGGTGATGGTACCACTTCAAATAGCCAGAATGTTGCACATACTTATACTTCAAAAGGAATTTTCAATGTATCTCTGAAAGTTACAAACGGCAGTTGTGCCGATATAAAACAAGGCGTATTGAATGTAATAAAGGAAACCCCGTCTTTCGGTTATCAATCTGGTGCATCAAATTTTTGTAAATACGATTCTATTCATTTTTTTGCAACGCAATACGATGCCAATAATATAAAAAATTTTCAATGGGATTTTGGTGATGGCATTGTTTCATCAATAAGGAGTAAAAACGATAGTGTTTATCATTTATACAATAATGCAGGCATTTATTCGCCGTTGCTTATAGTAAAAGATATTAATAACTGCCTGGATACGATAGATCAAAAGATTCAAATAAAAATTTTTGGACCTAATGCTGCTTTTTCTAATAAACCCGGCACCTGTATTTCTTCTGCTGTTAATTTTAAAGATGAGTCGTCAGATGATGGCATACATGCCATTACAAAGTGGATATGGAATTATGGAGATAACAGCAAGCCTGATACGCTAACTGCCGGGCCGTTTGTTCACACTTATTTTACCACAGGATTGTTTGATGTTTCGCTTAAGGTAATTGATAATAACAGCTGTTACGATACAATCTCAAATTATAGTGCTATAAATATAACTAAACCATTTGCTGATTTTTTTGTTGCGGATACATTAACATGCTCTGGCAATGGTGTTCATTTTTTTGATTCGAGCAATGGAGTTTCGTTATTATATAAATGGTATTTTGGCGATGGGCAAACTTCAGGCACTCCCGAACCGCTGCATAATTATACAACAGAAGGCCTATATAACGTACAGTTGGTAATTAAGGATAAATATGGTTGTACGGATTCAATCTTAAAATCTGAATACATACGTGTGGCTAATCCTGTTGCTGATTTTTTACTGCCTGACACGCTTTTTTCATGTCCACCTGCAAAAATTGTCCCTGTAAACAATTCAGTTAATTATAACGCCGTAACATGGGATTTTGGCGATGGAAATACTTCATCAGAATTAGCACCAGAACATTACTATACTTCTCCTTCAAACTATGTTTTAAAACTTATTGTTCAGGGATATGGAAGTTGTTATGATACACTTGCAAAACCTCTTGTTGTTAGAGGCCCCATAGCAAATTTGTCGTATGCTCCTTTTACCGGCTGTAATCCTTTAAGTATTTCATTCTCGGCAAAAGCTAAAAATACTGTTGGATATATCTGGGATTTTGGAAATGGTGAAACGCAAACTTCAACAGATTCAAATGCAACTTACAATTATGCGAAACCGGGTAGGTTTGTGCCGCAGCTTATTATTGTTGATTCCGGCGGGTGTCATATACCCGTTGTAAATAAGGATACTATTGTGATATACGGAGTTGATGCAAAATTTTCTGTCACTTCTCACCCGGGTGTTTGTGATTCTTCCCGGTGTGACTTTATAGATTCAAGCGCTACACTATATGATAAGGTAAGTTTATACAACTGGAAATTTGGAGATGGTGATAGTTCAACCGGTTTCAATCCTTATCACTATTATCATAATTCAATATTATACAATACACAATTAAATATTAAAACCGAAAAAGGCTGTGAGGGCAGTTATACAATACCAATAAATATTTTAGTTGATTCCACGCCTCAAATTTTTGCAACCATACCTGATAGTGTCTGTGTAAACGCAGCGGTGTTGCTTACAGCAGGCGTTATCAATAACTTACCCGGAAATATAATATGGAAATGGAATTTAGGAAATGGGCTAACCTTAGATACAAAGGATACCACATATTATTTTAATACACCGGGTAAATATGCTTTGTCTGTTTCCGCAATAAGTGCAGCGGGCTGTTCAGATACAGTTTATCATACAATTCGTACAGATGCTTTACCCATTGTTGATGCTGGTGTTGATTCTGCAATTTGCCGGGGCCAATCCATTATACTTAATCCAAAAGGTGCAGATAAATATTCCTGGCTTTCAAATACTTCACTTTCATGTTTTACGTGCTCTGCCCCTGCGGCAAATCCATTGTACACTACAACATATTTCTTAAACGGTACTAATAGTTATGGATGCACAGCCAGCGATTCTGTAAACATACGTGTAATACAGCCTGCAAAAGTTTTACTTACAGTACCTGATACAATTTGTATTGGAAGCAGTATCCGGTTACAGGCAACAGGCGCTGAAATATATGCATGGGCGCCTTCATCGCTGGTCACCAATAGCACCGATTCTGTAACATCATCAACACCGCAAACTACAACTACCTATTCTGTTATAGGCAAAGACAGTAAAAGTTGTTTCAGCGATACTGCATCAACAATTGTAAATGTTTTTCCATATCCAACCTTACAAATAAAAGATAGCAATATTACTATTGAAGCCGGTAGTGAATACCATGTGGATGCTTTGGGTTCCGATGATATTACTTACTGGCAATGGAGCCCACCTTCAGGCATTTCATGTACTAATTGCTCTCAGCCGGTAATTAAGCCCGCAGCTACACAAACCTATGCTGTAAATGTGCACAATGTGGCTGGTTGTAGTGTGGAAAAGCATGTGACAATTACGGTTTTATGTAAAGGTCAAAATCTTTTCATCCCAAATACGTTTTCTCCTAATGGAGATGGTATGAATGATTATTTCTATCCAAGAGGAAAAGGATTTTCTGTAAAATCGTTCCGTGTATTTAGCCGGTGGGGAGCAATTGTATATGAACGTAATAATTTTTCGCCTAACCAGCAAACGTACGGATGGGATGGAACATATAACGGAAAGGCACTTCAGGCGGATGTATATGTATTTATTGCTGAAATAATGTGCGAGAATGGAACTGTAATTAGTTCAAAAGGTAATATAACGTTGCTTCGTTGAGTATTAAAAAAACCGATTACTCACTTTTAATTTCGTGTTATGCTTACATTTACGTTTCAATATCCAAAAAATCCGGGCATGAAAAACTGTTTACGCATAACCGTACTGTTTATTTTTTGTACTGTTTGTAAATCTTACGGGCAAGATCCGCATTTTTCGCAGTTTTTTGAAGCCCCGTTATTGCGAAATCCGTCGCTTGCCGGGATATTTGCAGGTGATATAAGATTACAGACTGTGTATAGAAATCAGTGGCAAAGTGTAACTACACCTTATCAAACAGGTTCTATAAATTTTGAATATAAAAATCCCGTTGGCAGAGGCAATGATTTTATAACTACCGGTATACAAATATTATATGACAGGGCAGGCACTACAAATTTTACAACATCAAACATTTACCCTGCATTAAACTATCACAAATCGCTAAACGATACAAAAAGCAAGTATTTATCATTTGGAATTATGGGCGGTTATGTACAACGCCGCATTGACCGCAGCAAGATTACTACTAATAATCAATTTGACGGAAACGGCTATAATCCTTCGCTTAGTGATGGCGAAACGCTAACAAAATTCAGCTACCATTATTGGGATGGAAGTGCAGGCTTATCTTTTAATTCATCAATTCAAGGCAGCGAAACAGATTATTATTTTGTAGGTGTTGCTTACCATCATTTCAACAGACCTAAAAATTCCTTTTATGCAAATCCACCAATTGAATTAAATCCCAAACTGGTGATTTCAGCAGGAGTGAATCTTTCTGTGAATGAAGTTTCATCTATAATACTTCAGGGTGATTATTCAAAGCAAGGCGATTATTATGAAACGATTGGCGGTATTACGTATGCAAGAAAATTTGGTGAAGATTATACCAATCCCCAATATGTAATTCAGTTTGGAGGCTATTTGCGTTGGAAAGACGCTTTTGTACCTGTTGTGGAAATTGATTATAAGCCTTTTGCTGTAGCATTGAGTTATGATGTAAATATTTCTACTTTAAAAACAGCAAGCCAATATCGGGGAGGATTTGAATTGTCACTTACTTATGCTGGATTTCTTGATAGAAACAACAGCACTAAGAATGCGGTATTATGTCCCAAATTCTAATTGTGCTTAAACGGAAAAAGAGGTTTTGGCTCTTTATTTGAATTTTAATTAAAAAAAAGTTGGATCTTAAAAAGCTTAAAAAATTGTAAAAATTTTGAATGGTATATAAATATTACAGGCTATTTGGTCAAAATGATTATTAATTCTAATTTTGTAATTGATTATTATGAATAAAACTTTTACACTTAAATTTTCGGGCTATTTTTCAAAGGCTTTGCTGGTTGGGATAATCCTGTTTTTTTCAGCGTTTACACAACCTGACATTGCCAGTACATGGAATAATTCAGGCATACAGGTAAAAGCAATTAAATGTTATCCAAACCCTGCAGTATCATTTGTAAATTTTGAATTTCCTGCTGATTATATTTCAAGAAATTATACTTTACAGATTTACACCTTTACTGGTAAAAAAATGTATGAGGTTAATGTATCATCAATAAAGGCAACATTAACTTTTACAAACGAATTTTACCGCGGTATTTATATTTACCAGTTGCAGGATAAAACGGGCAAAATTCTGGAAACAGGTAAATTCCAGGTAAACAGGTAATTTTATTTTAAAAATATTTTTAGAAAGTTTAGTGAACAACCGCACTAAACTTTTTTATTTCCTGCAATTATAATTATAAAACAAAGCGTTGCCTAACCAATAACTTTGAAGCCTGAAACAGTAAACATTGAATATTCTTAAAGAATTTTCGCTTAAACCATACAACACTTTCGGCATTAATGTAAGCGCGGAATATTTTGCAGCTTTTTCAACAATTAATGAGTTGAAAGAATTAATAAATTATAACCCGCACACTAACAGTAACAAGTTTATTCTTGGCGGAGGCAGTAATATTTTATTTACAAAAAATGTTGGCGGTCTTGTTTTAAAAAATGAATTAAAGGGTATTGAATTAATAAAGGAAGACACCCATTATCTGTATGTAAAAGCAGCAGGAGGAGAAAACTGGCACCAGTTTGTTTTGCATTGCATTAAACATAATTATGCCGGCATGGAAAATTTAAGTTTGATTCCGGGTAACGTTGGCGCATCTCCAATGCAAAATATCGGCGCTTACGGTGTAGAAATAAAAGATGTTTTTGAAAGCCTTGAAGCTTTAAACAGGCAGGATCAATCTATACATACATTCAGCACAAATGATTGCGAATTTGGTTACCGGGACAGTATCTTTAAAAGAAAATATAAAGATCAATTTGTAATACTTAATGTAACATTCAGGCTAAATAAAGTGCCTGCATTCAATACATCTTACGGAGCAATTGAACAGGAGCTTGAAAAAATGCATGTTAAAGAGCTGTCTATCCAGTCAATCTCCCAGGCAGTTATAAACATTCGCAGTAGTAAATTACCCGATCCAAAAATAATTGGAAATGCAGGAAGCTTCTTTAAAAACCCAACAGTGTTGTTAAAACAATTTAAATCGCTTCAAAATACTTATCCAAATATGCCGCACTATATAAATGATAACACTCATGTAAAAATTCCTGCCGCCTGGCTTATTGAACAATGCGGTTGGAAGGGCTTTAAAAAGAATGATGCGGGTGTACATGCACATCAGCCGCTGGTATTAGTGAATTATGGTAATGCAAGCGGCGAAGAAATTTATGATCTTTCTGAAGAAATTTTGCAAAGTGTTAAAAACAAATTTGCAATTGAGTTGGAAAGAGAAGTAAATATTATTTAAATAGTTAAGGCAAAAAGCTCCATTTCACTTGCCTTGCCTTTAAGCTCAATCATGCCAAGGCTTTGAGTTTGTCCTTCTCTTAAACTTATATCGCTGCAAAAATCTTTTGACATTAATATAGCCGAATTTAATTCTGAAGAAGCTGATCTTATTCTTGCTGTTGTATTCATAGTATCTCCGCTCATGGCTAGGTCTTTTTTTATAACGCCAATCTCACCAACAGTTACTTCGCCAACATGAATGCCAGCTCTGAATTCAGGAGAAATATTGTAATGTTTTATAAAATGTTGTTGTTTCCTGTTTAAATTTCTGCGGGCTTTAATAAGCGCCATAATACATTTTTTTGAGTTGCCATCTTTGTGCAGCCACGAAACAACAATTTCATCACCTACATACTGGTAAATTCTTCCGCCATATTCAATTAGCGCTTCTGAAATATAATATATAAATTCACTTATAAATCTGAAATATTGCTGGCTGCCCAGTTTCTCAGCTATTGGCGTTGAATCCTTCAGATCAATAAACATTACAATTCGCTTTTCAATTTTTGGGGTTGCATATTTACCCAGCAGTATATCTAAAAAAACGCCAGGCGAATATTTTTCGTTTAGTTCAATAAGTAATTGTGTTATCACAAAAAGTATAAGCCAGTAAAATAATTTTTGTAAAAGCCTGTGCACATCAGAAAAATCGTTGTAAAAACGATGAAACGATTTTGAAACGGGAGAGCCTAACACAGAAACAGAATTCATTGCATATAAAAGCATGTTTATTAAAAAAGCTGCAACAACAAGAATGATGCTTTTTAAAAGAAGTGTGCTAAGTAAATTAAAATTTCTAAGCCATCTTCGCAATTGTACTACGAGCAGATTGCCCATAATAAGGCTGCTTATAAAAACAATAGATTCTCTAAGCAAAAGACTACTGAATTTATTAACAGAAGGCAGGTTATTAAAAACAAGCACTACAATTATGTCAGTCAGAGTCCACGAAACCGCAATAAAAACTACGGTTCGAATGTGAAACTTCCTTATTGAGGTAATTTTTTTGAATATAGTTTTGGGAAATGTCATAACTGCTTCTGTAAATAATTATAGATAGCTTGTTGTGCGTTTAATTTTTCATCATTTGCCTCTGTTATCTTTTGCTGTCCAAAATCAGCAGACAACTGAACAAGTTTGTCGTTATCGTTCCATTGAAAATCAAAATAATCAATCAATTCTTTTTTATGTCTTACATCATGTATTTCAACACACACTTCAATACGATGATGAAGATTCCTGTTCATCCAATCTGCAGAGCCCATTAAAACGCGTACATTATCGTTTGCACCAAAAATAAATAGTCTTGAATGTTCAAGATAACGGTCAATCAGCCTTCTCACAATTATATTTTCACTTAAACCAGCAACATGCGGTACAAGGCAGCAAATGCTTCTTACAATAAGATGTACTTTAACACCAGCCTTGCTTGCTTTATATAAAAGGTTAATCATGCTTTGCTCTTCAAGATTATTTATTTTAATGCGAATGATTGCAGGCTCACCTTCTTCTGCTTTTTTTATTTCTTCATTTATCAATCTTTCAAATTCATTTATCATATTAAACTGAGATACAAGCAGGCGATCAAAAACCAACTTACGTTTTGCATCTTCATTATTATTACGCAAAAAATTAAATAACTGCAGCAGCTCTGCTGTAATTGTTTTATCGGTTGTCATTAATACATGATCCGTATAAAATTTTGCAGTTGTCTCATTAAAGTTACCAGTACTTAAGATTGCGTAGGCAACATTCTCTTTTAAAGATTGTTTTACAACAAGCGCAGTTTTAGAATGCACTTTTATATCTGGAATACTATAAATAATTTTTACACCTGCATCTTTCATTAACCTGCTCCATTTAATATTGTTCTCTTCATCAAACCTTGCTTTTATTTCAACAAATGCTGTTACATACTTGCCATTTTTTGCAGCACTTATCAATGCATTTACTACGTGCGATTCTGTTGCTACACGATAAAGTGTTATATAGATCGCAGTTACTGAAGGATCAATAGCCGCCTGGTTAAAAAAAGTAAGAACAGGATTATAGGAATTATATGGGATGTGCAGCAAAATGTCCTGCTCTTCCAATATTCGAAAAATATTGCCACTATCTGCGAGATAAGATAAAGCAAGTGGTGGTTGCTTATTATAAGCAAGCTGTTTATCAAATACAGGAAAAGAAGCGAGGTCTTTTAAGTTATGGTAACGGGAACCTGCAAACATTTCATCAAATTGCAAATCGAAAGCCGATGCAATAAAAAGTTGCGTATTTGTAGGCATGTCTTGTTCATATAAAAATCTTGAAGTTGCACCAAAATCTCTTTTACGCAATTGCTTTTCCATTTTCTGCAAAAGATCACCGCTGTATTCGTTATCCAGATCAAGCTCTGCGTCACGGTTAAACTTTATGCTATAGCAGCTTTCCACCTGCATGCCGGGAAAAAGACGAAATAAATTTTCACGGATTATATCATCAATAAAAATTACATAGTTAAAATCGTTTACAGCAGAAAGCTCAAAAAAACGAGGCAGTTTTTCAGAAGGTACGTTTACAATGGCATATCTTAAAACACGGCTGTCTTCAGTTTGAAGACGTATAAGAAAATAAAGCTTATTATTTTCGGGAAGAAATCTTTGTATAAAATTCTCATCCAAAAAAACCGGTTGTATAAAAGATAAAATTTCTGATAAGAATAATTCTCTTATTTCGATAAGATGTTGTTGCAATATTGCTGTGTTGTAATAAAAGATGATCTTATTTTCTTTTAAAGAGGGAATTATTTGCTCTGTCAATATTTCGCCAAATTGCCGCTGCTGGTTTATTATTTCTTCATGCACTTTTTCAGCAAGATCATTTGTTATATCAGTCTGCTGTTGTATTTTTTTATTTAATTGAGATAAGGTGATAATCTGCGAATAACGTACACGAAAAAATTCATCAAGGTTTGATGAAAAAATGGAAAGGAATTTCATTCGCTCATATAATGGAACTGTTTCATCAGCCGCCTCCTGCAGTACACGATAATTAAATTTCAGCCAGCTTAAATCACGGTTATAAAACATGCAATGCGTTTATAAAGGAAAGGCAGAAGTTGAAGCAGAATTTCCGCCCGGATGCGAAGTATTATAAATAAACACGGCAATGCCAAACGCAATTACTGATACAATTATACCTATCATAAAAATAGAATAGGCAAGCCGTATCAATTTATACTTGCGCCCAAGCACAGTGCCAAGACTATAAATATCCTTTATAAGTGAACCATATAAATAATCAGGCTCATGCATCATTGCGCGCATAGCTTTATCATATTGCTCAAAAGGCGCTTTATAAAAATTGCCAAAAAAAAGCAGGTTGGTTTTTTTATCAATTACGTCCTGATCACTGAATGTACCGCCGGTAACTTTAGGCATAGTTGCCAAAATAGCAATTACAATTGTAGTTACAGCTACAGCAAGAAATATTAAAGTTGGAATAGTAAGATATGTGTCTTCTTCCAGCTTCCTCATCAACACACCTAATATTACAGATATGATAATTGCATTTACAGAAATTAAAATGTTTGCTTTATGATCTGCCATATCGCTCAACTTCAGATGATTTTCAGAAGTAAGACGCAACATGGTTTGAATACCTTTGGTAGCAAATGAACTTGCCTCATTTATTTCTAAATTGTCTTCTTCTTTTTTGTGATGTTTTAATTTCTTTTCCAGCTTACGTATGTTGTCTTTCTTTTTATCATTCAGCAAATCTTTACAATACTCAGTATAAAACTTATGGTTGTTCAGCATTTCAATCGTTCCTTCATTCCATTTTTCTTTATCAACCACTTCTTCGCGCAAGCCGTATTCTTCACGCATTCTTTTATCTGTATCTTTAAATTCTTTCGTACCGAAATGATAGGTATCTGCATCACAGATTATTTCCTGTTCAAGATTTGAGGGATTCCTTGGTATTTTTGTTACCATTATGCATGCAGCTATTTCTTCAATAAGTTCCTGTTCCGCATTGTTTTCCTGCATAAATTTTTTCATCACTTCCACACTCTTTTCTTCATGGCCTTTTAAACTCTTTGTAAACAAATGCCCTGTATCATGAAACCAGGCAGCTATATATAAAACAAGCATTTGCTTTTCCGTTACATTATAATGCGCTGCTATTTCTTTGCATCTTTCCACAACAGTTTTAGTATGGTCAAGTGTATGATAAAGCAGTTTTGTATTATTATTTTTTTCAAATAAATTCTCAACATAAGCTTGTGCCTTTTTATAAATAAGATTATTATCCATATTTCTTTATTAAAATGTTAGATTGAATTTTGTACCGAGAGAAAAATTAAATACATGGTCTTCCTTTGAAAATGCAAATGTTGTAGAAAGCAATACAAAATTATAAGCTGCATAATAAAATCCACCACCATAAGCATCATGCCAGCGCTCAGAATGCTCGCCCTTTAACCAAACGCGGCCAAGATCATTAAAACCAATTACACCAACATCACCGGGAAGTATATAAGATTTTGATGTAAATAATTTCACGCGCATTTCCAAACTGCCATAAAGAAGCGATGTACCTGCAAAACGATCTTTTCTAAATCCTCTTAAAAAATTATTAGCACCAAGATTTAATGTTTGAAAATATTCATAATGCTTGCTGAGGATTTTACCGGCACCGACACGTAAAACCGCAACCACTTTTGCAGGATCAGTTAAAGCAGCGTGTACTGCCATGTCTGTTCTTAAACTTGTGTAAGGCTGGCTTGTTTTTGAAAGACCACCCAAAGATGTAAATTCTGTAACCCAGTTTATGCCACGTGTTGGTAATAAAACATTATCAAGATTATTTACAACAACAGAAATCTTACCACCAACATACGTTTTTTGAGAATAAACATCTGCTGAATCAAGCCCAACCAATGATGGGTCACTTAATATTTTACCGCTGTTATCATTCGGATTATTCCAGTAATGATATACACTTGGACCTGCCATAATACTTAAAACAGCACCAACACGCTTTCTGAAAAATACATCTGCTTCAGTGTACCTATATCGCACCCTGTAATAATCAAGACTTAAACTATCTATGATCTTTGTTTCATTACCAAATCCGAAAAAATTATTTAATGTGGGATCAACGAAGTCTGCGTTTACAAGCAAATCAGTTTTACCAATCACGTCATTAAATTCTCCTTGGTAAGAAATTTTGTATGCTCTTGTACTAAACGCATGCAGCGTAGAAAGTCTTTGTTCTGTAGCGAAAGGTTCTTTTCGAAAACCATACGTGCGCCACAATAACCCAATGCCTGCCAAAAAACCATCGTCGGGATTATAACCAATATTTAATCTTGGAAAGCGTGTGATATTATACTTGAATTCTGTAACAGAATAATTATTTACATTAACATCGGAAGATGTAAGATCTTTTGTGCGGCTTGTATGAACAAAGTAATTGGTATCGGGTTTAAAATCATAAATATAATTTCGTACACGACCGTTGATATTAAAAGTGTCTTTCCCTTTACCACCAATCATTCTTACTTTAATTTTTGATGTTAGCTGCGAATCAATATAAAAAAAATCATTTCCGTTTAAACCATATAATCGCAATTCTTTTGTTACATGCGGATCAAATACACGGCTGTAGATTAATGATGTTGTATCATTGGTTTGCTTTTTTCTTTTGTAAACATTCAGCATTAAACTATCGCCAACAGGTGAGAGATGGAAATACTCTTTATCGTTGCTGCCAACAATGTTTACTTTTTTACTGATGAATTTATAATATGTCAGCGCTTCTTTTTGTAAAATGTTTCTACGGCTTTTTAGTTTATCGCTGATGACGTTACCATCTTGCGCAATTATTTCCGGCGGCATCCTGTTTATAGCCGTTGCAATTACAGTGTCTGTTATTTTTTGCTGAACAAAAGATGCCGTTTGCTTCCAGTCATTTTCATTTAAACGATTTAAAAATATCCTGTCAAAATCACGTGCTGAATAGTTGAACCAATTGATCTTTGGCATATCATACCTGAAACCTTTTAAATAAGGCAACAACTGTAATGAAGCCAGCTTTAATGCTAAACCATCAGAATAAAAAAATGCCTGGTCGCGATCCCTTGGAATTGTATAATACAATTTGCCCTTGCCTGTATCGAGTGTTCCCCATCGCCATTGATCAAAATGCCTGTCAAAGTCACCGATCAACATATCAATTAACCTTGCCCGCAACACTTCCTGTTCATCAATACGATTATCATTATCATCAACCAACTGGTCAATAATTTTAGCTGTGCTTTTTGTGTCGTCAACACCATTAATGGTTGGATTCCTTTCCTCCAGCAACACTGCTTCATTATTAAATTTTGAACGATAAATACCAAGTGCGGGATCATTAGGTACATAATAAAGTTGAGGATGCGAGGCAGGAACATCTACTGCTTTTTCAAGATCGGGAATGGCAAGCGGTGCATAAGGTTGAGATGCAGAGAGCATATCTTCAACAATATATTCCGCAATTGTGCCGCGAAAATTATCGGGCAATACTTTAACCGCATCTTTATTAATGCTGCGCAATGTATAAGAGCGGTCATTCTTTGCAACAATATGCAACGATGCAGTTTGCTTTCCACCACCAAGGCTTTCAATTTTAAAACCACCATTGGTTTTATCTATATAAAATGTTTTAAAATGCACCGGTGTTGCCCATTCGCTTCTATAATTATTGCCTAATATAAACCGGTGAAAGCTATTCACGCTGTCATACGAAGGATGCACCATCGCACTAACACTATCTTTAAACGGAACTGCTACAACAGATTTTTGGGTGTCGATCGACTCTTTCTTTATCTGTGTAAAATTCATTAAAGTGCTGTCATAAGGATTGGAAACCGAATCTTTGTTTACATTGTAATAAGAAAAATTCACCCACTTATTTTTTGAAACGGTAAGCACAACAAACCCATATTGCTGGGCACCGTATAAAAGATGTTTTTTATTGTTTCCTACACGTGTTCTGTTTGTACCTGCACCACTGATAACATAATAGCTGCTTGAATCTTTTATTAGCTGCAAGTTATGCTCATGACCTGCTACATAAATAACATTTGAATTTTCTTTTAATACGCTTTGCAAATCATGTATCATGTTTTGATAAATCGGTGCATGCAAGTCTTGGGTAGTACCAAACACGCCCCTGGTAATGGGATATATTGAACCAACAATTGGCAACGGTATATACATATCTTTTTGTGCATCAGTAAAAGGAAATATGTGCTGCTTGATCGTATAATACCCGCCATGAATGCCATAGCTTTTAAACGGATGATGACAGGCAAATAAAATAAGTTTACCAGGATTGCGGCTGATGATATCATCAATTTGTGATAAAACTTCTTCTTTTGTTTTTGCACCACAATCAGATTCAATGCCCGGTTTTTCATATAAATGCAGCCACCACTGGCTATCCATTAATATCATCACTACCTCATCATTCACATCAACTTCAACCGGCCCGGGGCAACCATCTTTCGGGTAGAACTCAACATTCTTTCCGGCACCTTGCTGATCTATATAACGTTGCTCCCGTTTTATAGCTTCCCATCCACCAGGCTGCATTTTATCCCAATCATGATTGCCGGGAATAAAATACACTTTTGTTTTCGTACCCAAGGCAATGTCTAATTGCGAATCTAAAACGCGTCTTCTTATGTCGTATGTCGGCAAAGCATCATCAGGCAAACCGGTATAATATAAATTATCGCCAACATATAACACAGTAGTTTTCTCGTCAAATGGAATTGTTTTCTTTACAGCATCAACTACATACTGGCGCTCGTTATGTTGAGCATCAGGATGAAATGAACCTGCATCACCGATAATTACAATGCGTGCCACTATGCTATCCTCCTGTGCAATACCTGAAAAAAACTGAAATAAAAAAACAGCAGTTATTAAAATGCTCTTCGTCATGCTTTCTTTTTAAATTTTATAACCAGTATATCTGCGGAGCCTTCTTTGGATGATTCGTTTGATATAAGCAGATCGCCTTTGGGTGTAAATGCAATGCCTTCGGGTTGTTTATAGAGTGCAGGATCTAATTGATCCACTTCTTTTACATTCCCGTTTTTATCAGCAATTACTATGGCTTTATTTACGGATGATAAAATAAAAAGTTCATGCGTCAGCGGGTTTATAGCAGCCGCAGAGGGCTTAAACTTAATCTTATCCTCATGCAGCATTGCAGCAATTTTATCAGCATCAATTTTATAAGGCCCATCACTGTAAGTATGGTTAAGAATATCAAAAGCAAAAGTGCTTACCTCTTTCTTTTTATCTTCTTTACAATCTTTACAAATAAGAATAAGTTTATTTAATGTTGAATCAAAATATAATGTTTCAAATTCAACTTTGTTTTGAGGAAACTGGTATTCTGAAGTTTGAAGAGAATCAGCAGTTACAAACTTTATACTTACAATATTTCCCGAGCTTGATAAAATATAAAAAATGCTGTCGTGCAATTGCAGGTCTTCATAATCCTGGTTCTTACCAAACTTCCATTTTTGAACCATCGCATTTTTATCGGGAAAAATTTTGTACAAAGAGCCGGTTGCATCACTGATAGCAAAAACGCCTGTATCTTTTGGATAATAAACAATACCTGAAATTTCACTAAGCTGCGCTTCAAGATAAACTTTTACAGGCTTATTTAAATCATAACCCTTAGGCGATGCAAATTGAGTTTGGCTGCTGCAGGATATGTAAAATATAACTGCTATTAAACAAAAACAGTTACCAGCTTGTTTAATCACTTTCATCTTTATTAAGGTAATTCTTTAAAATTATGCTGAACACATAACTTAAAAGTCAAATATCTTGCCGCTTATACAACTGCACTTGGCTGATCAGGCTTATAACATTATGCTTTATATTAAAAAATCATAGTGATTATTACAATTATAATAAGTTTAAATAAGGCAATAAATAAAAATGATATTACAAATTTGTTCGAGCA
The DNA here is from genome assembly GCA_013285855.1 of Bacteroidota bacterium. Classification (GTDB taxonomy): domain Bacteria; phylum Bacteroidota; class Bacteroidia; order Chitinophagales; family Chitinophagaceae; genus Parafilimonas. The sequence continues at coordinate 695 of JABDGW010000020.1, read as the reverse complement.
AAGTCGAGGACGTTTATTGAGCGAAGTCGAAATAAATTATTTACTTAAAAACTTTTACAAGCATAATCATTCAAATAGTCGAACCTTTTGGTAAGCTTTCCTTGCTTTAATATAGTTGCATTCTCAATAATAACGCTGCCCTCTACATAATTACTCAATACATATTTTATCAATTGCTCGCCAAAAAAGCGGCTGGCATCTCTTGGTAATTCATTAGGCAAATTGCCAACTGCCATTATATCAACACTTGTTTGCATATAGGGTTGGGTTTTTTCGCCGCTCATTTTATCAACGCCATATACAGGATCATTCATCGGACAATCACCCAAATTAATTGGTATGCTTCCATTGCTATCATCGGTAATATCAGCTATGGTTTGAATGCGGAAATCATTTCTTTTTATATCATCCATTTTAAATAAACGCGGAATATTTTTATCCCAGTAAACACCATTCATTAAAATATCTGTTTGCCGGCAATATGGAGTAAACAGGCATTCATAATTTTCAGGATGAATATGAAAATCATCTCTTGAATAAGTTCGCTTGTCTTTATGCGCATATAAAGAAGAGCCTTTTAAATGCACGTACACCGGGTAAGTAAATTGCTTGGCCAAATATTCATCCGGTTCAACTTCCTGCACATCCATCAGGTTCATGATCTCCAAAATTCCATGCGCAACGCGGCCGCTGCC
>JABDGW010000019.1 GCA_013285855.1 Bacteroidota bacterium | reverse complement strand
TTCGCTTAACAAAAGCCTGCGTAAATTCAACCTCTTTGCCGGTGACGGTAAAAACCCGTTTAGGCTGGGATGAATCAAGCAAAAATATTGTTGAAGTAGCAGAAAGGTTGCAGGATATTGGCGTAAAAGCTTTAGCTGTTCATGGAAGAACAAGAAGCCAATTGTATAAAGGTGAAGCTGACTGGAACTTGATTGCTGCTGTAAAAAATAATGCAAGAATGCACATTCCAATTTTTGGTAATGGTGATATTGATTCACCTGAAAAAGCGCAGGAGTATAAGAACCGTTATGGTGTTGACGGTATTATGATCGGCCGCGCTGCTATTGGTTATCCCTGGATATTTAATGAGATAAAACATTATGTAAAAACCAGTGGCCATTTGCCTGCGCCAACCATTGAACAACGTGTTGATGTGATAAAAAAACATTTGCAGCGCAGCATTGAATGGAAAGGCGAAACGCTTGGCATGCTTGAAATGCGCCGGCATTATACTAATTACCTTAAAGGATTGCCCAATATTAAAGATTACCGGATAAAACTTACAACACTTAAAAATACGGAAGAGATATTTGGTGTATTGAACGAGATCAATGAAACCTATTCAGATGTTTATTTGGAAAGGAACCTCAACATAAAAGACTTAGCATACACTTGCTGACATTTTTAATGCTTTGAACTTGTTACCAGGATAATATCCTGCGCGACTAATTTAAAAATTAATCGCGTGAAAGTCTTAGACAAAGAGGTAAGTATTGAACTTCATCCTGCCACGGTTATGCAAGTAGATAAATATGCACGAACCGGCATATTTACTGATGATAGGTTTCTTCCGTTTACTGCTAATGCTTTGCATACTAACATAGTTTTTCAATTGAAAGATACAGAAGCAACTCAGCCGTTAAACGTTCGTGATGTGCAATTGCCTTTATATAATAAACAGGAAGTTGACATTATTAGTGCCAACGAATTTATAATAGGTTATGTTGATGTAAAGAATGAAGAGTATTATTATATCACCAATAATTTTTGTAAAGTTATGGGCCTTACAATTCCTGTATTTTTTACGTGGATAATAGGCATTACAGCTGCAGTTACGGCAATGATCATTATAAAAAATAATTATGCGCCGCTTTTTGCAACTATGCTTTTAGTTGTAACATGGCTGATGCACATAAGCATAAAATTCATATTAAACAGAAAGATAGAAAACGAAATAGATGAATGCCTGAAAACGTTTTCAGCTGTTTAACTATAATACTAATTTCCTTGCGTTACGCAATATCTGCAGGCTGCAACTCGGTAAGTTTTGCTCTTATCTTTCCTTCAATTTCATTGGCTAATCCTTCGTTATCAGATAACAGATTTTTCACCGCTTCACGGCCCTGGCCAAGTTTATTGCTGTCATAGCTAAACCAGCTTCCGCTTTTCTGAATGATGCTCATTTCAACACCCATATCTATAATCTCGCCAATCTTGCTTATGCCTTCACCAAAAATTATATCAAACTCTGCGCTGCGGAATGGCGGCGCAACTTTGTTCTTAACCACTTTTACTTTTACGCGGTTGCCTATCGCTTCATCACCATCTTTTATTTGTGCGAGGCGGCGAATATCCAAACGAACAGAACAATAAAATTTTAAGGCATTACCACCTGTTGTTGTTTCAGGGTTGCCGAACATAACGCCAATTTTTTCACGCAACTGGTTTATAAAAATGCAAATAGTATTTGTTTTGCTGATGGTTGCTGTAAGCTTGCGTAAAGCCTGGCTCATTAATCTTGCCTGCAATCCCATTTTACTGTCGCCCATTTCACCTTCCAGTTCGCCTTTTGGTACAAGTGCGGCAACAGAATCTATCACCACAACATCTAATGCACCCGAAAGAATTAAGCGATCTGCTATTTCCAGGCCCTGTTCACCATAGTCAGGTTGAGAGATCAAAAGATTATCAATATCAACGCCGAGCTTTTGTGCATAAGAACTGTCAAACGCGTGTTCCGCATCTATGATGGCACAAATGCCACCTTTCTTTTGTGCCTCTGCAATTACATGCGTTGCAATGGTTGTTTTACCGCTTGATTCAGGTCCATAAATTTCAACAACTCTTCCTTTTGGTAAACCTCCAACGCCGAGGGCAATATCCAAACCAATTGAACCTGTAGATATAACTTCCATTGTTCTTTCGCCGCGTTCATTCATCATCATTACACTGCCTTTACCAAAATCCTTGTCAATTTTTTCAATGGTTAGTTTAAGTGCTTTTAGTTTATCTGAACTCAAATCTTTTTCTTTATCATTTTTCATTTTAAGGCTGTTTAATTAAGATGGCAAAGCTAATAAATTTAGTTTTTAAATATAAGGAAGTTAATACAATGTGCAGGGTTTTTTTTAACGGAATTTTTTTAATGCTGATGTATCTTTTAATATCAAATCACGTCTAATTCTTTAAACACTGGTTGGTTACACAAATCAGTAAATTAAAAAGATTGAAGATGAAAACAAATTCTACACAAAGAGAGATACTGCTGGTAACAAATAATTCTTTTGCACAAAGGCAATGGTGCAGCAAAGAAACAAATAACGACAAAACTTTTACATCGCAGGAGCAAATGGAAGAAGTTTGTGCAAACGGGTTGATATACGAAATTTTGCCTGAAGTGTTTAATGCACCGGAAGATAAGAAATTGTATTTATGGCAAATGCGCCCGGCGTTTTCTTTTCTGCAACTTGAGTATGGCGAGTTTCCATTAGCTACTGAAAAATCAACTTCAATAGATCCGCATAATTCGCTTAGCTGTATGTGCTATAATTAATTTACTCACTCAACATATATTTTCTTATTATAAAAATTCCCGGCATTCGCCGGGAATTTTATATTGGAGTATTTAAAAACATAAATCAAATAGGATAAGCTGCAAATAACATTGTATTTTGCTTAAGCGCTTCGGGTAAACCAGAAGTGGTGATTATTAAAAGTTCTCAAACTACATATATGCAAACTAACATTGCTTCTGCCGGCATTTCATCTGATGGGAAAAGTTTTCTGTTTGGCATTTCACTAACGGCGGCACTGGCCGGTTTTATTTTTGGATTTGATACAGTTGTAATTTCAGGAGCTGATAAACCTATCCAGGAATTATGGCATACATCACCATGGTTTCATGGATTCTTTATTATGTCAATGGCTTTGTGGGGAACTGTTGTTGGTGCATTAGCGGGCGGCATACCTACACAAAAATATGGAAGAAAAAAAGTGCTGATCTGGATTGGAATTCTTTTTACGGTTTCTTCAATTGGTTCTGCGCTGGCGCCAAACCCTTACATGTTTTCTTTCTTTCGTTTTATTGGCGGCTTAGGTATTGGGGTTTCTTCTGTTGCAGCGCCTACTTATGTTTCAGAAATCTCAACAGCATCTTCAAGAGGCAGGCTGGGAGCTATGTACCAGTTTAATATTGTATTTGCAATATTACTTGCTTATGTTTCCAATTACCTGCTTAAAGGTGTTGGCGGCAATAATGACTGGAGATGGATGTTGGGTGTAATGGCCATCCCTTCTTTTATTTATTCAATTTTGGTTTTGGGCATACCTGAAAGCCCACGCTGGCTTATAACAAAAGGCAGGGATGCTGAAGCAAAAAAAGTATTATCTAAGTTAGGCATTACAAATCCCGATGCAGAAATAGCGTTAATAAAATCCGGGATACAACATGAAGATATTGGCGGAAAAAAAGTTGCTTTTATAAGCAGAAAACATATAACTATTTTAGGGTTAGCATTTTTTGTAGCTTTCTTTAATCAATTATCCGGCATTAATTTTATTTTGTATTATGCACCACGCATTTTAGAAAGCGCCGGGCTTGCTGCAAAAGATTCGTTGTTAAGCTCTATAACTATTGGAGGTACTAATCTTGTATTTACGTTTGTTGGTTTATATCTTATAGATCGCGTTGGAAGAAAAACCCTTTTGTTAATTGGTTCATTCGGTTATATTGTAAGTCTTGCTGCTGTTGCCTTATGTTTTTACAACCACGCCGAAGCTGGCGTCTTAACTACATTTTTAGCTATGTTTATTGCGTCTCACGCTATAGGGCAGGGTGCTGTGATCTGGGTATTTATTTCAGAAATATTTCCAAATAAAATTCGTGCCATGGGACAATCATTTGGCGCAGGTACGCATTGGATATTTGCCGCTATTATTACTTTAATTTCCCCGGTATTTATAGATGAAAAAAATGGCATTTTAAAAGATAATCCCTGGCCAATATTTGCATTTTTTTCTTGTATGATGGTGTTGCAGCTCGTTTGGGTATTAACCAAAGTGCCTGAAACAAAAGGAAAGGCATTAGAAGAAATACAGCAGCAACTAGGAATTGAGTAACTAAGATTGCCGTATAAATTGAATGCCTTGCTGCGCTTGTAATTTTATAAAAATATACTTCAACAAAAAATCAAAGCGTTTATTTTGCGCAGCATTTAAACTACTTATATTAAACATGAAAAAGTTTTTTTTACCCGTGATTGCTATTCTGTTTTTTGCCATAACAAATGCGCAACAAAAAGATTCTTTAACTGCAAAGGATTATGCGAATGCCGAACAATTTCTTTTTTATAATACAGCCCAAAAAATTGATCGTGCATTTACAACGGCAAACTGGATGAATGATAATAAATTCTGGTATCGTGTGCTCACACCACAGGGCAGCGAATTTATATTGATTGATGCTGCAAAAGGCACACGTGCTGCGGCTTTCGATCAGCAAAAATTAGCCGCAGCATTATCATCTGCAACAGGAAAAAATTATGCAGCTAACACGCTTCCTTTTAAAACTATTAAATATGTTGATGATGGAAGATCAATATCATTTTCTGCAAGTGGAAAACAATGGAAAGCAGATTTGAAAACATATACCATAACAGAAGATCAATCTACTTCAATAAATAAATCTGCAAAAGAAAATGAGTTGTTATCACCTGATGGAAGCAAAGCCGCTTTTATAAAAGATTATAATTTATGGGTGAGGGATGTTGCAACAAATCAACTCACGCAACTTACGACAGATGGCATTCAGTATTTTGGTTATGCCACAGATAATGCCGGATGGAAACATTCCAATAACCCAATTCTTCGCTGGTCGCCTGATTCAAAAAAGATCGCAACATTTCAGCAGGACGAACGCAAAGCCGGTGACATGTATTTAGTAACAACAAATGTTGGTCACCCAACATTGCAACAATGGAAATATCCTTTGCCCGGCGATTCAAACATTATCATGATACAAAGAGTGATCATTAATGTTGACGAGCCGAAAGTGATCCGTTTGCAGGTTGCACCTGATCCGCATCGCGGCAGTTTAAGTGATGATATTTCAAGCAGCGGAACATTTGATGATGTTGATTGGAGCGCTGATGAAAATGAACTTGCTTTTGTATCTACTTCAAGAGATCATAAAACAGAAAAGTTCCGCATTGCAAACACAGCTACCGGCGAAGTGCGTGAAGTGTTTGAAGAAACTGTTCATACGCAATATGAATCAGGACAAGGCGCTATCAACTGGCATTATCTTTCAAAAACACATGAGATAATCTGGTATTCTGAAAGAGATAACTGGGGACATTTATATTTATATGATGCAACAGCAGGTAAGTTAAAAAACCAAATTACAAAAGGAGATTTTGCAGTTACTGAGATGGTAAAAGTTGATGAACAAAAAAGACAAATTTATTTTTTAGCTGATGGAAAGGATGCGAAGAATCCATACTTCACACATTTTTGCAAAGTTGATTTTGATGGAAAAAATTTGGTTGACTTAACACCTGAAACCGGCAATCATTCTATCTCATTGTCTTCTTCTGAAAATTATTTTATTGATAATTATTCGCAGCCTGATGTACCAAATGTTGTTGTATTGCGCAACATGAATGGCAAGATCATTGCAACATTAGAAAAAACAGATCTAAGCAGGTTGCAGGTAAGCGGATGGAAACCTCCAATTTCAATTACCGTAAAAGCGCATGATGGTACAACAGATTTATATGGATTAATGTACACGCCAACACATTTTGATTCAACAAAAAAATATCCGGTAATTGATTATATATATCCGGGTCCGCAAGGTGGAAGTGTGGGCAGTTGGTCATTCATTGCTGCAAGAGGTGATAACCAGGCGCTAGCTGAATTAGGTTTTGTTGTTGTTGAAATTGAAGGCACGAGTAATCCTTTGCGTTCAAAATCTTTTCATGATATGAGCTATGGTTTTATGGCAGACAATACTTTGCCCGATCAGATTACAGGTATTCGTCAATTAGCGCAACAACATAGTTACATGGATACAAACCGCATTGGAATTTGGGGACATTCAGGCGGCGGTTTTGCAACAGCTTGCGCTATGTTCAGATATCCTGATTTTTTCAAAGTTGGCATTTCAGAATCAGGCAATCATGACAACAGGGAATATGAAGATGATTGGGGTGAACGATATATTGGTTTAGTAAATGGCGATAATTATGAAATGCAGGCAAACCAGGTGTATGCAAAAAACTTAAAAGGAAAATTATTATTGGCACACGGATTAATGGATGATAATGTTCCTCCGTATAATACACTGCTTGTTATAAAAGCACTTGAGGCTGCTAATAAAGATTATGACCTGATAGTGTTTCCTGATAGCCACCATGGTTACGGTATGAATTCTTTTTACATGATGCGTCGCCGTTGGGATTATTTCGTAAGAAATTTATTGTACAAAGAGCCCCCAAAAGAATATGAACTGAAGATTGCTACTGATCCAAGAAATGCAATGAATTAATAATAAAACATTCAATGAAAAAAATAATATTATTACTTGTATTTGCAACAACAGCTTGCATTGTAAACGCACAAAATCAACTTAAAAAAACAGCAGTAATTGCTTATTACTCCGGAGATTTAAACAGCGTTGATGCATATCCGGTTGAAAAACTCACGCATATCATTTATAGTTTTTGTCATTTAAAAAATGATGAGCTGCATGTTGATAATGCAAGAGACAGTTTGATCATTCAGCATTTGGTTGAATTGAAAAAAAGAAATTCATCTTTAAAAGTTATACTCTCACTTGGTGGTTGGGGTGGTTGCGGACCTTGTTCTGAAACCTTTTCAACAAATGATGGCAGAAAAAAATTTGCATCTTCTGCAAAAGATTTAATGCAATATTTTAAAACAGACGGCATTGATATAGACTGGGAATATCCGGCGATTGAAGGCTTCCCAAATCATCAATACTTGCCTGCAGATAAACAAAATTTTACGTCTCTCATGCAGACATTGCGTGATACACTTGGTAAAAAATATGAGATAAGTTTTGCAGCCGGTGGCTTCGAAAAATATGTGCAGGAATCTATTGAATGGGAAAAAATAGAACAGCTGGTTGATGTCGTAAACTTAATGTCATATGATTTGGTGAATGGCAATAGTACTGTAACCGGCCATCACACTCCTTTATATTCTACACCGGAACAAATAGAGTCAGTTGATAATGCTATTCACTTCTTTGATTCAATACATTTTCCTTTAAATAAAATTGCTATTGGCGCCGCTATGTACGGCAGAATTTTTAATGCAAATATTGATGCGGATAATGGCTTGTATCAGCCAGGCAATTTTGATCATGGTATGTTCTGGAAAAATTTTAATCTCGATTCGATGCAGCAACAAGGTTATGTTTATTATTGGGATGATACAGCCAAAGCGCCATATATGTACAATAAAACACTGAAGAAAGTTTTCAGTTATGACAATGAGCGTTCCATTGCTTTGAAAACAAAATATGCTGTTGATAAAGGATTATATGGAATTATGTTTTGGGATTTGAATGAGGATAAACCCGTAAATGGTTTGGTTGATGTTATTGACAGCACATTGCATCATTAATTTTTAACTATCAATCTTATACGTTTCAACATAGCAATGCGGAATAAAACTTTTAGGTTGTTGTTGCGCTAACTGCTTTTTTAAATAAGCAATGCTCCTGTAATACTGCGGCGCAAAACCATTTTGCTTTTTAAATAAAAGGCTGAAGGAGCTCAAACTTTCGAAACCCACACAATTGCAAACATCTGTTATGTTGATGCCCTCTTTTTCTAAAAGCAATTTTGCCTTATCCAATCTTTTTGCAGTAAGATATTCGTGAGGTGTTTTTTTATAGATGGTTTTAAAGATGCGATGAAAATGAAACTTTGATAAGTAAGCTTGCCTTGAAATTTGTTCAAGATTTATCGGTTGCTCAAAATGATCATCTATAAAAATTTTTGCTGATACAATTCTTGTATAAATATCATTTGTAAAACAAGCGTTCATTGTAATACGCAATTGTTTAAAACAACTCAATGCAATAAGAATATATCAAAGGGATTTTTCAGAAAAACGAATTAGCCATTCATGCTCGCCAAAAATTCTTCATTGCTTTTTGTGCCACGCATGCGTTTTAATAATTCGCTCATAGCTTCTTCGGTATTCATATCATTAATATATAAGCGAAGAATATTCATGCGTTGTAATACGTCTCTGTCAAGCAAAAGATCGTCGCGTCTTGTAGATGAAGCCACTAAATCTATTGCAGGGAAAATACGCTTGTTAGATAAGCGCCTGTCAAGCTGAAGTTCCATATTACCGGTTCCTTTAAACTCTTCAAATATTACTTCGTCCATTTTGCTTCCGGTATCAATAAGCGCTGTAGCAAGAATAGTTAATGAACCACCATTTTCAATTTTACGGGCAGCACCAAAAAACTGTTTTGGTTTTTGCATGGCATTGGCTTCAACACCTCCACTCAATACTTTACCGCTGGCAGGCGCCACTGTATTATGTGCACGTGCAAGACGTGTAATACTATCCAATAAAATAACCACATCATGGCCGCATTCCACTAAACGCTTTGCTTTTTGTAATGCTATGTTTGAAACCTTTACGTGTTTTTCTGCAGGCTCATCAAAAGTAGAAGCAATTACTTCTGCTTTTACACTGCGCTCCATATCAGTAACTTCTTCAGGGCGCTCATCAACCAAAACAACCATCAGGTAACATTCAGGATGATTTGCAGCAATAGCATTTGCCACTGCTTTTAACAACATTGTTTTACCGGTTTTCGGCTGAGAAACAATTAATCCGCGCTGCCCCTTGCCAATTGGTGTAAACAAATCAATTATACGTGTTGAATAATCACTTGGTGTTGTAAAAAGATTCAGCTTTTCAAATGGAAAAAGAGGAGTCAGGTAATCAAAAGGCACACGGTCTCTAACTTCATCCGGGCTTTTAGAATTGATACTTTCAACTTTTAATAAAGCAAAATATTTTTCCCCTTCTTTTGGCGGGCGAACCGAGCCATAAACTGTATCACCGGTTTTTAAACCAAACAATTTTATTTGGGAAGGAGAAACATACACATCATCAGGTGAAGAAAGATAATTATAATCGCTACTGCGCAGGAAACCATATCCATCAGGCATCATTTCTAATACCCCTTCTGCCTGTATTATGCCATCAAATTCTATATTGAAAGCAGGTTCTTTTCGGCCAGGTTGCTTACTTGTTACGCGCTCTTCAGTATCCTGCTCATCAGGATAAACTATTGGTTCATCTTCACCCAATAAACTAAGTAAATTGGCACCTATTTGCGTAAGTGATTCATCTTCGTTATAATCGCCAGAATCCTCAGCAGCAGGAATATCTTCCTGTCCATCATTTGCCCCGGTTGCGTCATCAGCGTTTCTTGATTTAACAACACGTGCACGTTTAGGCTTTTCGTCTTTCTCAGCTTTATCTTTTAAAATGGGTTTGTCTTTCAAATGTTTTTCTTTTCTGGGTGCTTCCGTCATTACTTCTGCTTCCTCAGTTGTGTTTGCAGTGCTTGCTTTAACGGTTCGTTTGCGCTTTGGTTTTTCAGCACCGTTATTGGCGTTGGCACCAGGCGCTAACGCTTGCTTGTCAAGAATTCTGTAAATAAGGTCTTGCTTGTCAAGTTGATTGGCATTAGCAATATCAAGATGCTCGGCAATGTCAAGAAGCTCGGGCACCAGCATGTCGTTCAATTGGAGAATGTCGTACATAAAAATTCAAAATCCTTTTGGAATAATTAATTTCTCAAAACGCTTTTTTTGAAACTGTTTGGAAGAAATTTTTTGGTTACGAGAAAACAGGCGAGTGTTGATTTTTTTGCTTGGACTAAAGCTTGTTTCCACTGCAATGTTACATTAAAAAATCTAAAACCAAATAATTTTTTAAAGCCTTTAACTAAGTATTTCAAGCATGAAAATATCAGGCCATTTTATTGCCCCGTTACTATTTAAAAAAATTTCATCTATACATATTTTGTTTTTGTCGCAATGTTTTGTAATTCTTTCACTGTTCGCTGAATTCTTTGGTACTTTGATGAAATGAAATTTAGCTTAACAAACAAAAAATGGTTTGTTGTATTGTTGCATGCCATATGCTGGATCCTACTTTTCTCATTACCATTTTTATTGCGCATTTCGTATAAAGATGAACACAAAGCGCCCCAACCTGATGATGCAGCATTCACGGTCTTTTATTTTATAACCAGTGTTGCATGGATAATGCTCTTTTATGTAAACGTATATATTTTTCTTCCATTTTTATTGGGTAGAAAAAAAGTAGTGCGATTTATTTTTTTACAAGTGCTGGCAATATTTATAGTGTATTTTATACACCGTCTTTATTTCGACCTGTACATTACGCATCAGCCTTTTAAAACGGCAAACTTTATCATTTATAATATATCTCCTTATTTATTTATAATTGCCAGCAGCACAGCATATTTTGTATTACTTGAAAGACAGCATAATTTAAAGCTGAGCCAGGAACGGGAAACAGAAAATTTAAAGTCGGAACTTTTATTTTTAAGATCGCAGGTAAGCCCGCATTTTATGTTTAATGTATTAAATAATATGGTTGCGCTGGCGCGAAAAAAATCTGACCTGCTCGAGCCTTCACTCATAAAGCTTTCCTCGCTCATGCGTTATATGTTGTATGAAACGGATGAACAAAAAGTGCCGCTTGAAAAAGAAACTGAGTATATTCAAAGTTATATTGATCTGCAGCAGCAGCGCTTTGGAAAAAACGTGCAGATACATACTTCATTTAATATTAACAATGGCAGCGAAATAGAACCCATGCTTTTAATACCTTTTGTTGAAAATGCTTTTAAACATGGCACCGGAATTATTACTGATGCACAGATTAATATGGAATTGAGGGAAGATAATGGCTTGTTGCAATTTCTTGTAAGTAATAAATATAATGATTCAGCAAACGGCAATAAAGATAAAAATTCAGGGATTGGACTGAACAATGTAAAACGCAGATTAAATTTATTGTATGGCGCTAATCATGCCTTGCTTATAAATAAAAAAGATGGCTGGTTTACTGTTTCACTTCAAATAAATTTACATTAATGCTTAATTGTATTGCTATAGATGATGAGCCACTTGCGCTGGAATTACTTGAAGATAATATAAGCAAAGTTCCTTTTTTAAAACTGGCCGCCGCCTGCAGCAACCCTATTGAAGCAATGAAGATTTTACAGCATGAAAATATCGATCTTATCTTTCTTGATATACAAATGCCGGGCTTAACTGGTTTGCAATTTATAAAAACAATTACGGCAAAACCCATGTTTATTCTTATTACAGCTTACGAAAAGTATTCGCTGGAAGGTTATGACCTTAATGTGATTGATTACCTGGTAAAACCCGTACCGCTTGAGCGGTTCATTAAGGCATGTAATAAAGCATGGGAACTTCACCAGCTTAAAACAAGAAAAGAAACAGAACCTGCTTCCTATTTTTTTATCAATGCTGATTACAGTCTTATAAAAATAGTGTTTGCAGATATTATGTGGATTGAAGGATTAAAAGATTATTTAAAGATCCATTTAAAAAGCTCTAACAAACCTCTTGTTGCGCGCATGACAATGAAATCAATTGAAGAACAGTTGCCTGAAAGCATGTTTATCCGCGTTCAGAAATCTTTTATCGTTTCAAAAAATTACATTACTTCGGTTAGAAAGAATAGTGTGTTTATTAATGAAATTGAAATTCCTGTTGGCGACAATTATAAAGAGGCAATAGCTGCTATTACAGGCAAGTATTAACATTGCTTTTACTTCCTGTTCCTTTCGTCGCATTTTTTTATCCGCTTGTCTCATTTGAAAAATGGTCTTTAAGTTGTAGAATATTTTTGCTTCTGATTTATATTAGTTATGAAAAATATTTTACTCGCAGCAGCCGCTTTAATTTTTACAGCAAATTTATATGCACAGGTTCCCGGAGGCAATGGCAAACAACCTCCCAGCATCGGCCATATATATGGTAAAGTAGTTGACAGTACAGATAAACCTGTTCCACAGGCTTCAATTGTTTTGCTTCAAAATAAATTTGACAGCAGTACTAAAAAGATGAAACAAATTCTTTTTAAAGGCGCCACTACGGAAGCAAATGGTGATTTTGATTTTAGCGACCTGCCTTTATTTGGCATAACAATGAAAATTTCTGCTATTGGTTATAAACCTTATGAAGAAAAAATAAGCTTTCAACCCAAAGCACCTGCCGGCAATAATGCTTCAGGTAACCAAATGGGGAGTATGATGAGTGCACTTGATAAAGATCTTGGCAACATAAAACTGCACACTGATGTAAACACGCTGCAATCTGTAACAGTTACCACAACTGCGGCCGGGCTTAAAATGGATATAGATAAGAAAACATTCAATGTTGATAAAAACATTGTAAGCAGCGGCGGAACTGCTGTTGATGTAATGAAGAATGTTCCATCTGTGCAGGTTGATATAGATGGTAATGTAAAGCTGCGTAATGCAACTCCTCAAATTTACATTGATGGCCGACCAACAACATTAACGCTTGACCAGATTCCTGCTGATGCTATTCAAAGCGTGGAAGTAATTACAAACCCTTCTGCAAAATTTGATGCAAGCGGCGGTAACGCAGGTATTTTAAATATCATTTTAAAGAAAAATAAGAAGACCGGTTATAACGGAAACTTAATGACAGGTGTTGATAGCAGAGGCGGCTATAATGTAGGCGGCAACTTTGCAGTACGGCAGGGTAAAATAAATTTAACGGCCGCTGTGATGATAAATGATAGAAAAAATCTTACAAAAGGCACTACTGACCAGTTATATCACTACGATACTTTGAATTTAAAAGATGTGCATAGCTTTCAAAATACTGAATCTAAAAATAATGGTGCATTTATGTTTGGCAGGTTGGGCCTGGATTACTTTGTAACCAACAGAACAACACTTTCATTGGCTGGCATAAGAGTGCATGGAGAATTTAAACCAACCACTGTAAGTGATATAACAACAGATAGTATTTTTAATGATTCTGCTTTACATTTTATTGGTACCCGTACATCAAACAGCAACAGGATTTTTAATGCAACCGGTATACAGGCAGGTATGGTGCACAACTTTACAAAAGACGGAGAACAGCTTACAGCAGATGGAAACTATTTTTCAGGAAAGAACAGCGGCTCTCAAACTTATTTAAATAATAATTATGATGAGAATGGCAACTTTTTAGGTTCAAGCACGCAGGAACAACTTTCTGACGGCTCAAACCAGTTTCTTACTATTCAAACAGATTATGCAAACCCGCTTACAAAAAATACAAAACTGGAAGCAGGTTTAAGAGCACAAATGAATAAGACTTCAAACAATAATCAAACCTATGATATTATTGGTGATGAAGCGAGTAAAAAGCTAGGTACAGAAATAGCATATCATAATACTAGTAATGTATATGCCGGGTATGCAACAATAACAAGCTCTATTAAAAATTTTGGATACGAAGTTGGCTTACGCGCAGAAAGCAGCAATTATACCGGCGTGTTGAATGATACCGGCAATTTTACGCATAATTATCCCATAAGTTTATTTCCTTCAGTATTCTTAAGTTATAAATTGCAAAACAGGCAGGAGTTTCAGGCAAATTTTTCAAGGCGCATAAACAGGCCTAACTTCTTCCAGTTAATTCCCTATACAGATCGCAGCGATAGTTTAAACATAACACGCGGTAATCCTGATCTTGTCCCGGAATTTACAAACTCATTTGAAGTTTCTTACAGCAAAACGTATGGCAAAAACAATTCTTTCCTTGCCTCGCTTTATTATAAACACACAACAGATCTTATAACAAGTTTTCTGAGTCAGGAACGCAATCCTATAACTCAAAAAGTTGAAAATATTAATACTTATGTAAACGCAAATTCTGCCTATTCCTATGGTGCAGAATTAACATCAGTAAACTATGTAACAAAATGGTGGGATTTTAATCTGAACCTGAATTTGTATAAATCAAAGATTAACACAGACAACCTTAATACGCCATCACAGGATGCTTTATTAAGCTGGTTTGGCAAATGGAATAATAACTTTAAACTGCCTGCCAATTTTACTATACAGCTTTCAGCAAATTATCAGAGCAAAACAAATTTACCCGTTAATCAAAATAAACAAATGTTTGGGCCACCGCAATCTGCACAATCTTCTTCACAAGGCTATATTCTGCCATACTGGACTACAGATGTTGCAATAAAGAAAACCTTCTTTAAAAACCAGGCAGGCGCTCTTACACTTAGCGTTAACGATATTTTCAAAACCGGCGCAAACGAACAAATATCATTTGCCAATAATTTTTACCAGGATTATTATAGGTTGAATAATCCGCAGTTGGTGCGCCTTAATTTCTCTTATCGTTTTGGTAAGATGGATATATCCTTGTTTAAACGTCAAAACAAAAACCAGGGACAAGGTTTGCAGGATGCATCACAAATGGGCGGAACAAGATAAAAATTTTTTTGTCTCAAGGTTCTCTGTACAGCCACGCATGTTGCGTGGCTTTTTATTTATTTGAAGGAATGCAACGTGTTAATTAATTATGGCCGTAATATTGTTCGGCGGGCATTTTAAATAATACATTATGCTGAAACTGCGTGAAGTTTTGCATTTCTTCATCGTGCGTGTATACCCAGTTGTCGTATTTGTTTTTGTTGATGGTTGTACCAAAAAGCCATTGGTTGTAAGCGTCAAATAAACCATCGCGCAGCAACTGGAGATGAAAATCAAACAAACGATATGGATAAGCATGAGCATTTGTATTGCTCCAGTTCAATAAAAATCTTGCACGAAAAGCAGTGATCATTTCCGGAGAGACATCTCCGGTTTCTGTTTCCATTGCTGCAGACATAGAAGCAGCAACTGCTTTTTCAAAATCTGTTCCGCTGCTTTTTAAAACTTCAATATTAGATTGTTTGCTCAACACGTTTTTATAATTACTCAGAAGCAATGTTTTTATTTCTTCAGTGCGCTTTGTAAGGCTTTCCATATTCACGAAAATTTCACCGTAAATGCAGCTCCAGAAAATATTATTTTCATCAGCATAATATTTTGCTGCATAATAATAATTGCTGCTGTAATTGGCTTCTGCTTCAATGCCTTTTTCCCATTGTATAACAGCTCCATGCTTATTATCGTATTGCGCGAGCATATCTCCATATTCACTGTATAAGACGCCGCTTTTCGGGAATTTTTTTAAAGCTGTTTTATATAATTTATCTGCTTCTTTATAATCGGCAATTGCCTTGTATGTAAGCCCGAGTATCTGGTAACTCTGCACATCTGCATCCTCTCTTTCTGTAATTGTTTTTCCTACCTGCATTGAATGCTGGTAATCTCTGCCGAGATAGGCAATGTAAGCTTCATCTTTTAACAGGTCGAGATTATCAGGGTATTGTTGCAAACCTTGCTGAAGTGTTTGTATAGCGTTTGTAAAATCCTGTTGCTGTGCAGAGGTCATTGCCTGTTTGCGTATTGCTTCAACTGTTTGCTGGGCAAACACCAGTTGGTTTGTATATTGTAAAATGATTAAAAGAAAAATCTTTTTCATCGCTGATGCTTTATTGTAAGAATGAGATTTTTATTGAATTATCTTGCCATAAAAATATCATGCCTTTATTAAAAGTTGCACGTTAAAATTTATTCATAGATAAGATGCGTCAACAATCCATCTCTTAATTTAGGTTCAAACCAGGTGCTTTTTGGAGGCATGATGTTGCCGCTGTCTGCAATAGCAAATAATTGTTCAATACTTACAGGAAACAAACTGAAAGCCATTACATATTCACCGCCGTCAACTCTTTTTTCTAATTCTGCCAATCCCCGAATGCCGCCAACAAAATCAATATTTTTATCTGTTCTCTGATCGTGGATATTCAAATGTTTTGAAAGAATATTGTTTTGAAGAATGGTTATATCCAGCACGCCAATCGGGTCTTCTGAAAATGTTCCTTCTTTTGAGGTAAGCTTATACCATTTATTATTAAGGTATAAACCAAATGTATGCGGCTGTTCAGGTTTGTATGCTGATGATTGTTCTTCAATAATAAAATCATGTTGCAAAGAATTTAAAAAATCCATTTCGCTTAAACCATTCAATGTTTTTATTATACGGTTGTAATCGAGTATTTGCAATTGACCGGCGGGAAATAATGTAGTAAGAAAATAATCAGCTGATTCTGTTTTATTGTTTAAAGCCTGCCTTACTTTGGCGGCAGAAGCAGCGCGGTGATGGCCATCAGCAATATAAGTACAATCAACCTGTGATTGAAAAATCTCTGAAATTTCTTTAATGGTTTTATCATCGTTCACTATCCATAAAGTGTGTGCTACAGTATCATCAGCAATAAAATCATACACCGGATTTTTTTTGCTGGTCCATTTTTCAATTATAGCATCAAGCTTGTTATTATCCCGGTAAGCAAGAAAAACATTCCCGGTTTGTGCGCCGGTGGTTTTTATATGATTGATGCGGTCAAGTTCTTTATCAGGCCTTGTTAATTCATGTTTTTTTATGATGTTGTTTTCATAGTCATCAATACTGCTTAATGCCACCAAACCCGTTTGACTTTTGCCATTCATAGTTAAGCGGTAGATGTAAAAGCATTCTTTATTTTCAGAAAATAAAATATCCCGTTTTATAAAAGCGGTTAAATTTTCCTTTGCTGTTTTGTATACTTCATCACTGTGCACATCAATATTCTCCGAAAGGTCAATTTCACTTTTTGTAATATGCAAAAATGAACTTGGGTTTCCCTGTGCTTCTATCTTGGCTTCAGCACTGGTTAATACATCATACGGTTTGCTGGCAACCTGTTTTGCAAATTGCGCCTGCGGTCTTAAAGCTTTAAATGGTTTTATTATTGACATTGAATTATACTATAGCCTCAATTTTGTTTTTATAAATATTTACAAGATTATTTTTTTCGATAAGAAGTTCTACATCATTCCAACAACCAGATAATATTTCAAAAAAAGTTTTCATCCTGACATTACCGAATTTTATTTGAACGACTTTAGGAGGAGCCCCAAGCATAATTTGCATTAAAGAAAAATCTTTGTCTTTAGTAATAATCGTTAATCCGTTTTGTTTGGCATAATTCCAAATTTCATCGTCTGACGCCATATCATTTATATCTTTTTGATGAATGAAATCTTTTGTATTCCATAAAGAAAAATAATATGGCAGGTTAACATCAATCAAATACTTAGGCATTTTCTGCAATGGATTGAATAGTGTGTTGCAACCCGGAAATTTTTGCTGCAAATTTTAAACATGCCTGAATATCTTTTTCTTCAAGTGAAGGGTATTGATGAAGAATCTCATCATGCGATTCGCCTGCGCTTAAAAATTCAAGAATAGTTTGCACAGAAATGCGTTTGCCTCTTATGCAAGGTTTGCCATCTAAAATGTTTTTATCAACTGTAATTCTATCAAGAAGAATGTCCATATAATTTTCTTTCAAAGTTAAATATTATTATCAGCCATGCTTCTCATCAAAATCTTTCATCAGGTCACACAAAGCCTGTACACTGCTTAAGGGCAAAGCATTGTACATTGAAACACGTAAGCCTCCTACACTGCGATGCCCTTTTATGCCAACCATTCCGTTTTGTTTGCATTCATCCAAAAACAATTTTTCATGTCCCGGGTTTTTTGTGGTGAAGGTTGCGTTCATCAAACTTCTGTCTTGCTTATCTACCTTTCCTTCAAATAAATTTAGAGAATCCAATGTTTCATAAAACAGATCAGCTCGTTCATTTGTTCTTTTTTCCATCTCTCTTAACCCGCCTTCTTTTTTTATCCATCTTAGTGTAAGCATGCTTACATAAATAGCAAAAACGGGCGGTGTATTTAATAAAGATTTTGCTTCAATGTGAGTACGATAATCCAATATGGTTGGTATCTGTCTTTTTACTTTTCCTAAAATATCTTTCTTTATTACAACAATGGTTACACCAGCTGCGCCTGCATTTTTTTGTGCGCCTGCATATATCAGAGAAAATTTAGAGAATGGAATTTCACGGCTGAAAATATCGCTGCTCATATCTGCAACCAAAGGCACATTGGCTTCAGGAATAAAATGCCATTGTGTTCCTTCAACTGTATTGTTGGTTGTGTAATGAAGATATTTTGAATATTGCGGAACAGAAAGTTCTTTTGGAATATAAGTATGATTCTGATCTTTTGATGAGCATGCAATATGCACATTCCCAAATAATTTTGCTTCTTTAATTGCTTTGCTTCCCCAAATGCCGTTATCACAATAAGATGCCGTTTCATCTTCATTCAATAAATTCATTGGCACCTGCATAAACTGCGTAGTAGCGCCGCCATGCAGATACAATACTTCGTACGAATCATCTAGCTGCATTAATTCTTTTACCAGCGATTTTGCTTCTTCCAAAACATTCACAAACCAATCTGTGCGATGGCCAATTTCAAGAATAGATAGCCCGATATTATTGAAGTTAAGCACAGCTTCTGAAGCTTCATACAATACTGCTGCTGGTAATACTGCCGGGCCTGAATTAAAATTATACATCTTCATTTTACTATTGCAAAGATTGCAAAGTAAAGGGTTTTGAAAACAATGTTTTTTTATGGTTACCAGGTTTTAATGGGTACTAAATAAAAAGTAAAAATTCAAAATTTATAACACGCTTAATCTTTTTACTTTTGAATTTTCAATTCCGCTGTATTCTCCTCCAGTTGTGTAACGCCGCCGGAGATAACAAATTTCATTACTTCTGCACTGTTCATGTTGGTAAGAGGTTTAATCTTTTCTTTTGGAACAAAATATACAACGCCTGTAAGCGCATAAGAAAGAGGAACGTATACAGCCACATGTTCTGGTAAGCCAAATTGTGTTACATCATTTTGCGTAATAAAGCCAAGGCGCCAGGTATCTGTTGCATCAACGCTTACTAAAACAGGTTTATCAAATTTTTTGCGGTTGCCGCCAAAGGCTTCCAAAAAATCTTTTACAGAAGTATAAATATATTTTATGCCCGGCGTTTGTTCAAGCACTTTATCAAGTACAGATACAATTCTTGAAACAATGAATGAAGATGAAACCCATCCAATAAGCGTTACAATCAATACAACCAAAATAAATCCAAGCCCCGGTATTGTGCGCAAAGAGCCATCAGGGTGCGTCATCCATTTAGGAAAAAAATTGTATAAAATATCCGGAAGAAAATTATCAATCAGGTTAAACAGCCATATAACCACATACAGCGTAATGCCGATGGGCGCTATTATAATTATACCCTGAAAAAAATACTGCAAAACATTTTTGAGTTTAAAATGTTCGGTATTATAGGAGAGCTTTTTCATCTGTGTATTTTTATTTTTTTAATTGCCGGCAAAATACTTATTCAGCAAAATTCACCTGAAAAGCAATAGAAAAACCGTTCATAAAAGAAATAACAAAAAAAGTTTGTGGAAACTATTGTTACAAGAAAAGTTTCCATAGTTTTGCCGCGCTTTAAAGAGTTTATGAATATGAAGGAAAGAATACAACAAAAAGCGGAAGAACTTTTCTGGCGCTATGGCATTCGCAGCGTTACAATGGATGAAATTGCAAGCCAGCTTGGCATATCAAAAAAAACCATTTACCAGTTTTATGCTGATAAAGATGCTCTGGTGAAAGATATATTTAAAGGCATAACAGACGAAAATAAAAAGAAGTGCACATATTTTAGAGGCATTGCTGAAAATGCAATTCATGAACAGTATCTTTCCAGCGATTCTGCCCAGGAAATTTTTAGTAATATAAATCACTCTTTACTGTTTGATCTTAACCGTTTTCATCCAAATGTTTTTGCCGAATTTGAAAAATTTAAAAAGCAATTTCTTTTTAGCATTATAAAAGAAAATATTGTAAGAGGAATAAAAGAAGGTCTTTTTAGAAAAGATATTGATGTAAATATCATTACCTGGCTTAAGCTTGAAATGATATCCGGCGTTTTTCACAATGAGGAAGTAATAACCGGAAAAACCAAGCCTAATAAATTTGAAAATGAAATGAAGGATTTTTTTCTTCATGGCATTTGCACTGAAAAAGGCATAGGCTTTATTTCAAAATATAAACAGCAACGTCAAAAAAAATCAGCATGAGTTTAATGAAAAGCACCTGGCTTTCAGCATTAATTTTAATTTCGGTACAAGTATTTAGCCAGCAAGCACCGTTAAAGCATGAATTTTCTTTACAGCAATGTATTGATTATGCAGAAAAAAATAATGCGTTTGTTAAAAATTCTTTAATCGATATTAAACTGCAGGAACAGCAAAACCGTGAAATAACAGCACAGGCTTATCCGCAAATAAACGGAAACTTTAATGCCCAGTACAATCCCAATGTAACGGTTCAAACCTTTCCAAATTTTATTGCGGCTGCTACGTATGGTGTATTAGAATCTGAAGGTGTTAAAAATGGTAGTGGAGACCCCATAAAATCGCCAAGTGATTTTGGTTTTATCGAAGCAGCATTTGGTTCAAAATATACAGCAAGTGCAGGTGTAACACTTTCACAAATTTTATTTGACGGGCAAGTGTTTGTTGGTCTACAGGCAAGGAAAACAGCTATTGATTACAGGGCAGAATCGTCAGAGTTAACCAAAGAACAAATACGCACCAACATTTCAAAAATCTATTACCAGCTTGCTGTTTCAAACGTGCAGATACAATTGATTGATGCAAATATTGGCAGAGCTGATAAGCTTTTAAATGATAGCCGCGAATTATATAAAAATGGATTTGCTGAAAGCCTAGATGTTGACAGGGCTTCTGTGCAGCTAACAAATTTCCAGGCTCAAAAGCAAACTACATTAAACAATATATCTAATGGTTATCTGGATTTAAAGGTGCTTATGGGAATGCCTGTACATGATACTTTAATACTTACAGATTCTGTAACTGCTGAAAGCATTCAGAAGGAAGCATTAACTGACGGAACATATAAATACGAAGACAGGCCCGAGTACCGTGTATTATCACTTTCACAAAAGTTGCAAGGATATAATGTACGCCGGTATAAACTTGCCAGAATTCCTACTGCTTCTTTAAATGCAGGATACAGTAAACTTTCACAGGGAAATTATTTTGATTTTTTTACCCAGTCACCATGGTTCGCCAGTTCTTACGTAGGAGTAACTGTTAATGTGCCTATTTTCGGAGGATTTCTTAAAGAAGCAAACATTAAACAGGCGCAACTTGAGTTAGAGCAAACAAATAATAATATTGAGTATTTGAAGTTGCAGATTGACCAGGATGTAGATTCTTCAATCAACAGCTTTAATAGCGCTGTAACAAATCTGAATAATCAAAAGAAAAATGTTGACCTGGCATCAAGAGTATATGATCTCACAAAAAAGAAATATGAATCCGGTCTTGCTTCAACAACGGATATATCTAATGCACAAGCAGACCTCACTACAGCACAAACAAGTTATGTGATTTCTTTATATAATGCGGTGTTGGCTAAGATTGATTATTTAAAAGCAACAGGAAAATTATGAGACATAAATTCATAAATATGCAAAAACAATTTATTGGTTTAGTATTCACAGCAATAATTTTTTCACTCTATGCATGTAGCGGAAAAACAGGTACTGGTAATTCGCCGCTTGCAGAAAAAAAGGCAAAGCTTGAAACGCTTAAAAAACAGCAGGATGATCTTACTAAACAAATCACCAGCCTCCAGGCTGAAATTATTCAGCTTGATCCTTCAGCCAATCCTGAAAAAGCAAAGCTTGTTGCTGTTGAAAAATTGTCGTCTGAAAATTTCAATCATTATATAAACCTGCAGGGAAAAGTAGACGCACAAAACATTGCTTATGTTACATCACGCAAGCCGCAACCTGCCCAGGTAAAGGGGTTATATGTAAAGCAGGGCGATTATGTAAAGAAGGGGCAGTTATTGCTTACGCTCGATAATTCACTTGCACAAAAATCGGTTGACGCTGCTCAAACACAATTGAATTACTATAAAGATATTTATCAGCGCAGAAGTAATTTGTGGAAAGAAAATATCGGAACACAGGTTGAGCTTACTACGGCAAAAGCAAATGTTGACCAGGCACAGAATACACTTAACCAGGCAGAAGAGGAATTAGGCTTTTCAAATGTATATGCTGATATAAGCGGTGTTGCCGATGAAGTAACTATTCATATTGGTGAAACATTTCCATCAACCACAGGCTATATAAAAATTGTGAATACAGGCGATTTAAAAGTTACAGCACAGGTACCAGAAAATTATTTGGACAGGGTAAAAACTGGCAGTACAGTAAAAATTATATTTCCTGATCTTAATGATTCTATCACGTCAAAGATCAACGTGGCAGGTAAGGTTATTGACCCCAGCAACCGTACTTTTTTAATTGAAGCAAGGCTGCCTGCAAATTCATTATACAAACCTAACCAGTTGGCGTTTGTAAGAATAATGGACTACGCTGCAACAAACACACTTACTGTGCCTGTAAATACTTTGCAAACAGATGAACAGGGGAAATATGTGCTGGTGGCCGTAATGGAAAACGGAAAAATGTATGCACGAAAAAAGCGCGTAGAGGTAGGTGAGATGTATAATGATCAACTTGAAATAAAAAGCGGCCTTTCCGGCGGAGATATGTTGATAACAGATGGATTTCAGAATTTGTATGACGGGCAGTTGATTACAACATCTGCAACCTGAATTGAGAAATGAAAAAAAACTGAAAACTGTCTGCAAAAAATAAATTGATTGTATGAGCTTAGAAATTAATGGAAAGAAATTTAAAGAATTTGGTGTTACTTCCTGGAGTGTTACCAATAAAACTGCCATTTATCTTCTTATAATTATCTGCAGTATATGGGGAATAATGAAATTTACCACAACGCCAAAAGAATCATTTCCTGATATTGTTATTCCTACTATTTATATACAAACAATTTATGTTGGTAATTCACCAAAAGATATTGAGAACCTTGTAACCAAGCCGATTGAAAAACAGATTAAAAGTATTACTGGTGCAAAAATCAATAAGATTACAAGCACATCTCAGCAGGATTATTCAGCCATTGTTATTGAATTTGATACAGAAGTTAAAGTAGATGTGGCCCTGCAAAAAGTAAAAGATGCTATTGATAAATCAAAACAGGATTTGCCAACTGATCTTACCCAACAACCAACAGCACTTGAAGTAAGTTTTTCTGATCAGCCGATAATGTATGTAAACATCAGCGGCAATTACGACTTGCAGCGCCTGAAAAAATATGGTGATGATATGCAGGATGAACTGGAAAATTTATCTCAGTTAAACAGGGTTGATGAAGTAGGTGCACCGGAAAGAGAGTTCCAGATAAATGTTGACCGCATGCGCATGGAAGCTGCAGGTGTAAGCTTTAACGATATAAGCACTGCAGTAGCTGCAGAAAATAATGATATTACGGGAGGCTTATTGCAGGTAGGCGATATGAAACGCACATTGCAGGTTCGCGGCCAGTTTAAAACAGCTTACGATATTCAGAAAGTAGTTGTAAAAAATATTCATGGCGACCCGGTTTATCTTAAAGATATTGCTGACATTAAAGACACTTTAAAAACAAGTGAAAGTTATGCGCGGCTTGATCATAATAATGTAATTACACTAAACATCATAAAACGTTCAGGCGAAAATCTCATTGAAACTTCTGATGCTGTAAAAGCAGCAGTAGCCAACATGCAGGAAACTGAATTTCCAAAAGATTTAAAAATTGTTGTTACCGGAGATCAAAGTAAACAAACGAGAAATTCTTTTAATGATCTTGTTAACTCAATCGTTATCGGTTTTATATTGGTGCTTATCATTCTTATGTTTTTCATGGGCGTGGTAAATGCATTCTTTGTTGCGCTTTCGGTTCCGCTAAGTATGTTCATTGCATTTGTGTTTTTGCCTGCGGCAGATTTAATTATCGGCACGCATGTAACACTCAATTTCATGGTGCTGTTTGCCTTACTGTTTGGCCTGGGAATTATTGTGGATGATGCAATTGTTGTTATTGAAAATACGCATAGAATATTTACGCAAGGAAAAGGAAATCTTTCATCAACTAATTCGGCCAAAATTGCTGCAGGTGAAGTATTTGTGCCTGTACTTACAGGAACATTAACCACGTTAGCACCATTCTTTCCTTTATTATTCTGGCCAGGCATAATTGGTAAATTCATGATCTACCTGCCTGCAATGCTCATCTTCACATTAGCGGCTTCGCTTATTGTAGCCTTCTTAATGAACCCTGTGTTTGCAGTTGATTTTATGAACCATGAAGATGCTGATGGAAAAGAACGTAAGTCAGCAATTTTCAGAAAGCCTTCATTCTGGATATTTGTTTTGCTTGGTATTTTGCTTGATGTATTTGGAGCAACATTCGCCGGCAATGTTCTTTTATTAATAATGATACTTATTGTTTTAAACAGGTATGTTTTTGAAGGATGGATCCACAGCTTTCAAAACCGTGCATTGCCGTGGATAATGACGCATTACGAAACTTTGTTGCGCTGGGCTTTAAAAGGCAAAAGGCCTGTGGGTTTATTGATCGGCACATTTGCTTTGCTGGTTTTTTCATTCGTATTTTTTAATGCAATGAAAGTGCCGGTTGAATTTTTTCCGCAGGGCGATCCGAATCAAATTTATGTTTACTTAAAGCTTCCTGTAGGTACTGATGTTGATTATACAGATTCCATTACGCGCCAGCTTGAAACCAAAGTATATCATACATTGGATATGGATAACGGCAAGAAAAATCCGGTAGTAGAAAGCATCATCAGTAATGTGGCTGTTGGCGCAAATGACCCAACCAGTGGCGACCAAAGCTCGCATCCTGAATTAGGAAGAATACAGGTTTCATTTATAGAATATGCAGAACGGCATGGAGTAGCTACAAGGCCATATCTTGATTCCCTTCGCACTACATTAAAAAATATTCCGGGAGCGCAAATTACTGTTGCGCAGGAACAGGGTGGTCCGCCAACAGACCCGCCGGTGAATATAGAAATTGCCAGTGATGATTTTGATGACCTTACCAAAACAGCTTCATCATTAAAAAATTATCTTGACTCTATTCAGGTACCAGGCGTTGAAGAATTAAAGATGGACGTTGATCTTACCAATCCTGAAATTACTTTAAACATTGATCGTGAAAAGGCGAATATTGAAGGGCTTTCTACTTACCAGATAGGAAATGAAATAAGAACTGCTGTGTTTGGACACGAGGTTTCTAAAGTAAAAGAAGGTAAGGATGAATATAAAATACAGCTGCGCGACAAAGAAATGGATAAGGCAAGTCTTACTGATTTGCTGAATATGAATATTAGTTTCCGCAGCCCCACTGGCACAATAAAAACTTTGCCTATCGGCTCATTTGTAAACGTTGATTATACGACAACCGTAGGCAGCGTGAAGCGCAAAAAATATAAACGTGTTATCACGCTTACATCGAATATTTTATCGGGATATACAACCACAACTGTTAACCAGCAGCTTTCAAATTATATTAAACAGTTTACGCATAAACCTGACGATGTTAGTATAACACAAACCGGTGAAAGCGCCCAGCAGGATGAAACTTTCGCATTTCTCGGGCAGGCATTGCTGATAACCTTAATGCTGATATTGCTGATACTTGTTTTGCAGTTTAATTCAATCAGCAAGCCTGTAATTATCTTAACTGAAATTGTTTTCAGTATTATTGGTGTGTTGCTTGGCTTTGCTATAACCGGTATGAACGTAAGTATTGTTATGACAGGTATTGGTATTGTAGGCCTCGCAGGCATTGTGGTAAAGAATGGAATTCTTGTAATAGAATTTGCAGATGAATTGCGGGCACGTGGATTAAAAACACGGGAAGCAGTTATACAGGCAGGCAAAACGCGCATCATTCCGGTTATGCTTACAGCAATGGCAGCTATACTTGCATTAATCCCGCTTGCTACAGGTTTCAACATAAATTTTGTAACACTGTTTTCTAACTTAAGTCCGCATATTTATTTTGGAGGAGATAATACTGTATTCTGGAAGCCACTTGCATGGACGATTATCTTTGGTTTGGCATTCGCATTTTTTATGACGTTGATTATGGTACCAAGCATGTATTTAATTGCAGAAAGGTTAAAGCGTCCAATGCGCAGAATGTATGGAGGAAAATGGATTAGTATCATGGGCATTCCGCCACTTACATTATTGTTTATTCCGTTGATGATAATTACTTCTGTAAAACATAGGTTTGATGTTGCAAGAAGGCGAACGAAATTAAATATAATTGAAAGTGCTGGAGAATTTGTTCAAATAGAAAAACCTTCTAAAGTTGCGCAAGTTATCAAATTAATGTATTTGACTCTTGTAATTGGTGCAATTAATTTAATTATTCAATCAACAACAAACCCGATTTTCTCTAAACAAATTTTAATGTTATCGTTAATAGGGTTTCTATTATCGGTTGTAATTACTCTTTTCTTAATTAATAGATTAAATAAGCAAAGAAATTGGGCAAGAATTGTAATGTTGATTTTTGGCATAATTGGAATTATAAGTTTTATCGTAATACTTCCTCAATCATTTGCAATCAGTGTCCTAGGAGCAATACTCTCTATAGTAAGCTTGATAATTCAAGTTTTTATTTTAATATTTTTATTTTCGAAAGAAAGTAATAATTGGTTTAGTATTAGAAAGGGAACTTCTTATTTAAATAATAGTACCGCAAATGAAGCTTTCGCAGGAAGCTGGTTTTAAATAGTAACTTTGTAAAGTTTACCACTTTAAAGAATTAACCGCTTCAAAAATTTTGAAGCGGTTTTTTTTATTTAAACCTTGAAGGTTTTTAAAAACCTTCAAGGTTTATTTCTGCGCTTAACAGGTTGCTGATGAAATTGAATGAACTGCTCTCTTCCGCCAAACCAATTAAAAATTTCTGTTGAGGGTAAAGTTGATTGTTGATTTAATAATAATTTATAAGAGGAAAAAGCCCATTCATTTACAAATGAGCAGTATCCATGATGTACAGGATTTACATGTATATAATGTATAATTTTTGAAAAATAGAATTCATCTGAAATTTCATTGCGCTTTAAATGATCTATAAACAATTTACCTTTTCGGTTATAAACTTTATTAAACGATTTTGTGTACGAATTAAAGTAGTTACTGAATTGTTCCATAATAAATTCACTAATAAATTTATTGTCATAAAAAATCATCTTCTTCCCCTTTTTAAATGCATACAAGTTTTCAATTTCTCTTAATGTTTTTATTTTTAGCAACAGATGAAAATGATTAGGAAGCAGACTATAACAATATAACATTGCAACAGGTGAGACATATTCCTGAAATTTCCTTAAGAAGAACTGATAATTTTCTTCAGTGCGGAAAATTTTTTCATCGCCAACTGCACGGTTGAAAATATGAAAAAAGTGTTCGGGTATTAGCAAACTATTATAAGCAGGCATCCTTAAAATTAATTAAAGACCTTGAAGGTTTAATCAAAAACCTTCAAGGTCTTTGCGATCTTTTTCCACGTCTGTTTATAACGTGATTTAAGGTTATATAGTTTTCTGTTTGTATCTTGGAAAAAACTTAGTTTATGCGCTGGAGAAGATTTAACGGTGAAACCATACACATGCCCATTAAAGATGCTGTGGAAGAAGCTATTAAAAGAGAGCATGATAAAGGCATACATCTTAAAGTTTGTATCGGTACTGATAGCCAGGTAAAAGGTGATGAAACTGAATTTGCAACCGTCATCGTTTTTTTGCGCGAACATAACGGAGGTTTCATGTTTATTCATAACGAAAAAACAAGACAGCGTTTTAATATTAAAGAACGCATGCTGGTAGAAGTTGCCAAAAGCATTGAAGTGGCTTATGAGCTTTGCAATTTGTTTATTCAATATGATGTAGATATGGAAGTGCATGCAGATATAAACACCAACCCTCATTTTAAAAGCAACGATGCTTTGCGTGAAGCAATGGGATATATTATGGGAATGGGCTTTGCATTTAAAGCCAAACCCGAAGCATTTGCCAGCAGTTGCTGTGCAGATAAAGCCTGCAATTAGATTTGATAAAAGAGTTATTCAAATTTTTCTGTGTCAGGATGAAATTCTTTCCATGAATGCCAGAACTCCTGGTAAGATTGTACAGGTTTCAATTGACTTCCTTTCATAATTCCATCAATACAAATTCCATTTATATTCCATGCTGAATTTGTTTTATCATCGTGCAATATTTGCAAAGCACTGTCATAACTAAAATGTAAAACACCATTTGTTGTATTTCTGTCTAAAACATAAAATGTTCTTTCATCTTTTTTCATGGTTAACAGCAAAGGCATATTTGTAACAGAATCTTCAAGCATTTTTTTCCCGGCAAGTATATTCCAGTCATAAGCTTTTGCATGATTGTTTATGTTTACGCCAATCACCCAAGATTTTAATTTCCATGAAGCGCTGTCTCTTTTTTCCAAACTGCTTTTTAAAGTATCTTCATCGTAACCTTTCAGGTCAGCATATTCTTTTTTAAAGTTTGAATCAGGTTGTAAAACATAACTGTTTGGATGCAATGCAAGCCAATCGCCCAATGCCATTTGCGATGACGGAATTTCATTCAGTACTGTACCTTTTAACGGCCCTGCAATTGAAGTTCCTGATTCCTGCCGCCACCAGCTTTTGGTTGCTTCGTCTTCAAACATGGCATTGAAATGATCCATACCCACCAATCTGAAGCTCTGCAGTTTTCCATTTAAATACAGACTGTAAGCTCTTCCTGTTCTGCACACGGTACAATAAGTAATCATCACAGGCTCGCCGCCAATGGTATCTCTTACCTGGTGATGGTAACCGATAATTTCAAGCGGGTAAGCTTTTGCTTCACCATTTATTGCAACACCTACAATTAATTTGTTGCGGTTAGTTGTATCGCTTGCAGCATTTATTAATAATTTATTTTTTGGCTGATAAAACATTTTATCTGCAAGAAATTTAAAATTGAACTGATAGGTAACAAAACCATACAATACCAGTACTAAAACAACAACAACTTTCTTCCAGGTTTTGCTGTTCTTTAAAACGCTGATTAATGGCAGAATAATTATTGCGAAGCCAACTAACCTAAGCCACCAGATATTCCTGTCAATAAAATATGCGACGGCAATAGTGTTTGCATGCTGGCTGCCCGGGAACGGCATTATAAAATACACGCGCAATATTTCAATTGCTATCAAATAAATTAAACCAATTGTAAGCAGCCAGCCTTTCATATAAAAAATTTAGTATCAATGTTAAAGATAGTTGAACCACGAAGACACAAAGAATGCAATAAAAATGCTTAGTGCCTTTGTGTCTTCGTGGTTTAAAAATTACTGTTCTGTTACAGGCAAAGGAAATTCACTCCATACATCATCATCAGGCCTGTCTAATGGTAATTGATCAAGACGATCGTAACGGCGCATATCAATCCAGCGATGCCCTTCAAAATACAATGAATAGCGCCGTTCATATAACATCTCATCAATTAATGCAGCTTGCGATATTGCGCCGCTGTAATTTGGCAAACCATGTTTGTTCCTTATGATGTTAAGTGCATTCACAGCATCTGAAAGTTGGTTGGTTTGAATTTTTGCTTCAGCATAAATCAGTATCAATTCTTCATTTCTTATGATTGGAATCGGCGCTGTACTTGAAGTATACACCCAAACATCGCGATTGCTGCTGAGGCCTGCAGATATTGATGCTGTTGAATTGCGCAATGTTGCTTTGCTGATGCGATCATCATTTGGTAAAATATCGTCAGCATAAGATGGATGCGCAACTCTTACTTCGCCATTTTGATTTTGCGGAATAAATGCCGGGTTCAATTGATCCCCGGAACCTGTTCCGAATACATGATTAACGCCCATATAAAAATCACCATTCAAATTAAAGAATGATTCATTTAATGCAGTTAATGCATCAGGCCATTTTTGTTCATACACATCAACTCTTGCTGCCAATGCACGATTGAATTTTAATAAACCTGCAGCATCATTAAACCCGCTAAAACCTGCTAAGGCAAACACAACTTCAGCATTGGTAAGATCAGTCTTACCCGAATCAAGCAAAGATGAGATAGCATCAAGGCCGGTTTGATAACCTACAATAGGACCGAGGTTATTCGGATCAGCTACATCAACACGAATAGAATCTGTAAGGTTTAAATTCATTAAAAGCTGGTATGCTTTTATTGTGTGTGCAAAGCCTGTATAACCTTTTTTTTGTGCATCGGTTACCAGTGTTGTATTATTGGCTGCATCAATTAAAACATTACAGTTTTTAATTACCGCGTAGCGTGAAGCCCATGGCGCGGTAATATAAAAATTACTGCTGCTTAATGTTGCATTGCTCGCACCAAGCAGGTCTGTAACATAACGCGGTTCGGCATTGGAAAAATGATATATCTCTCTCCCAATCGTTCCAACATCATCCAAATAAAATGCTATGGAAGTACGCATGCCTGATTCAGTGCCGCTTACAAGGTTATTCAATTCTGCCTGCGTTGCATTGTTTTGATAAGCTTCAACTGTTGGCCCGTTTAAATTGCCATAATCTTTTTTGCACGACGAGATGAATAAGACCATGCCTGCAAAAAATATTGTTTGTATATGATTTAGTCTTTTCATGATAATTGTTTGTTTGATTTAAAAGCTGAATGAAATATGAAACGCTGCACGTTTGCTTGCAGGATAAGGATCAACATCAACCCCGGTTGAAAATCCTGTTCCGAAGTTTGATACTTCAGGATCGTAAGATTTATAATGCGTAATGGTGATATAATTATTAAATGATACGCCAACATTAATGCTCTTTACAACATTGGTGTTCAGCTTATCGAATGTGTAATATAAACCTGCTTCGCGTAAACGCAGGTAGCTCGCATCCTGCACAAATATTTGTGCAGTAGATCCTATCTGCATAATCCGGTAAGGGCCGTTAGGAATATTTTTATCGTACGTGTGCTCATCATAGTCTGCACTCGTTCCACCGAAATCATTTTCAAGCGAAGTAAGGTTTACGTTGTCGCCGCCTTGTTTCCAATGCAATAAAAAGCGAAAGCTTAATTTTCCAAAGAAAGTAATTTCATTGTAAGTATTCATCTGGAATTTCGGTTCAGCATCCCCCAAAACACCCACACCCATACCATTCAAACCAACTATCTGTGTTGCAGATTTACCTTGTTCAATCTGGAATGAACCCAGCACATAACCAAAAGAACCTTGCGGTATCGGCGGAATGATAAGTCTTGTAACCTTTGATCTGTTCAGCCAAAAATTAACTGAAGTATTCCATGTAACGTTTTTTGATTGAACAGGAATTGCATTCATTCCTAATTCAACACCCTGGTTACGCAAGTCGCCGGCATTCAGCCATTTTGTTGTAAAGCCTGATGAAGATGGCAGGTTTTGCTGCATAAGAAAATCACTGATGCTTTTGTTATAGTAAGTCAATTCAAAACTCAACCTGCTGT
The DNA here is from genome assembly GCA_013285855.1 of Bacteroidota bacterium. Classification (GTDB taxonomy): domain Bacteria; phylum Bacteroidota; class Bacteroidia; order Chitinophagales; family Chitinophagaceae; genus Parafilimonas. The sequence goes on along the minus strand of JABDGW010000019.1, from coordinate 14,266 downwards.
TTAATACACTGAAATCAATACCGGCTTCTAATTCTTTCTGGCGCTCTGGTTTTATATCTGCCTGGCCTTGCTGAATGTTTACAATAACCCCGGGATTGCCGGCAATATTTGAAATAACCATACCGGTGAATTTGCTGCCGTAAGCAGGAACATTGTTTGCTTCTCCGTAAGCTGCACGCAATTTTATGTTATTGAAAAAACCCTGGTTAATAATGCCTGATTTTGTAAGATTCCACGATACGCCTGCTTTTGGATAAGTATAAAATTTTGATGCATCGCCGTTGTTGCTGCTCCTGTCGAAACGCACACCTCCGGTTAAGGTAACAGCATCATTAATATTTGCTTCTTCCTGTACAAAAACTCCTGAATTAAGATATTTGATGCGTGTTTGTGTTGCAGTTAAAGCGCCTGCCTGGTTTACATTACTCTGGCCTGCTATAACCTGTGTAGCCACATTCAGCAAATTGTTATAGTCGCCTGTTTCCTGTGTAAAGCCTGCTGAAGTAGTTAATAATAATTTATCAGAAGGAGTGTATGTATTTACCAATGCCGCGATATAATTTGTGGCTAACGCTTTGGTAAAGCCTTGTATGGATGTGCCCTTGTTGATGGCTTGCCATTGCAAGGTTCCCGGGAACAATGCAGTTGTTTGAAGATTGTAAAAATCAAAACCACCTCTGCCAATAAGCTTTGTTGTGCTTGCATTACTTTTTTGTACGGTGGCATCAAGACTAAAGCCCATGATAAAACGATTTACCGATTCATTGTTCTTCATCAATGCAATTGTTTGCAACGGGTTTGCAGCGGCAAACTGGTTGTTGGGATAATTACCGTTTGCATCAGGATGCAGCTCAGCAAATGAGGGTGTTGAAGACAATGCAATGCCTGTTGTTATACCAGCATTATCATTACCAAACAAACCTCTGTCTGAAGATGAATTGATATAGTTTGTGGTAACGCCGATCTTTACTTTATCTGAAATATGATGATCAACATTTAACCTTACATTGGTGTTGCGATAACCTGTGTTCTCAACAATACCTTCTTCATCTTTCTGGCCTGCGGAAAAATAAAATGATGTTTTTTCACCCCCGCCTGTTAAACTCAGTTCTGTATTTCTTGCGAAGCCCGTATTGCCGTATATCTCTTTTTCATAATCATAAATATGGCCCGCGGCCTGTGCATCCAAAAACTGTTGTCTCAATGCTACGCTTGTTGCGCTGTCGTTTGACAAACTTGCTGCACGGTCAGCAGTAAATTCTCTTACACCTAATAATTTTCTTGCGGTGATTATTCCAAGATCCTGCGATACAGTAATCGCTGTTTTACCCTGGTGGCCTTTTTTTGTTGTAATAATAACAACGCCTGCTGCAGCTTTAGAACCATATATGGCAGCAGCAGAAGCGCCTTTTAAGATTTCAATGTTTTCAATATCCTGCGGGTCAATATCTGCAATACGGTTGGATGGATTATCCTGTGTTGATGTAGGTAAACCACCACGAGCTGCTGATGTTACTGCATTCAAACCTGCAGAGGTTGAGCTGTTGTCTATAAATACACCGTCAACAACATACAAAGGTTGCGTGTTGCCATACACCGATGTTACGCCACGCAGCTTAACGGTAATCCCACCGCCCGGTGCACCTGAATTGGCATTAATATATGCGCCCGGAATTTTTCCTTCCAATGCAGCATCCAATGTTTGTGCAGGTGCAGTGCCCGTTAATTGTTTTGATGAGATAGTTGCCACAGCATTCGCAAGATTTCTTCTTTTAACAGTAGTTGTTAAACCGGTTACAACTACCTCATCCAGGTTGGCAACATCCTGTTCAAGCTTTATTGTAAGCGGGCCGGATATATCTGCAATTTTTATTGTTTGCGATTTATAGCCCGTAGAGCTTATCGTTATTGTTGCATTTCCCGGTGCTGATAAACTAAATTCACCAGTTGTGTTTGTTATAGTGCCTTGATTGGTATTGTTTATTGCAACCGATGCGTTGGCAAGTGCGTTTCCCGCGGCTGCATCTGTAACCTTTCCGGAAACAGTTTGATTTTGTGCCGATGAGAGCAATGGTAAAACCATAACGCTCATAAATACAGCAATAAAAAATTGTTTACTCATTTGTGTTTTGATGTTAAGTTTTTACAATGATGATTATTTATTTATGATGGATGCAGGTTGTGGTGTTGAAAAAATATAATTTCCATAACCTTTCTCTGCAATTTGTTTTGCACGCAATGGATATGTTGAAAGATCAGTGGGTGTATTCGCTGCAAGCCCGTCAACATAACGATTGAACATGCAGAACATAGCAGCGATCAATACTGTATCATGAATGTCTTTATCTGTCGCCCCTGATTCTTTTGCTTCTTCAATTTGTACTTCAGTTACATGTTTGCCGCCTTTTTGAACACTGCCTGCAATGCTTAATAAAGCTTTCATTTTATCAGAGATGTCAGCTTGCTTATAATCTTTCTTCACCTGTTCAACCAGGGCTTCATTTCCGTTTAAATAGCAAACAGCAATTGCGCCGTGTGATTGCTGACAATAAAAGCAATCATTCAAATAAGAAACGTGGGCTGCAATCATTTCTCTTTCAGCCATGCTTAAACCTTCGTTGGTGCGCAGCAGTAAGTTGGCAAGCTTGCCCATTGGCTCAGCAGTATCCGGACTAAAAGCCATCAGCGACCTAATGCCCGGTAAGGTTTCATCTACATTAATGTGAGGCATGTTTATTTTTTGTTTGATGTGAAATTTTTGATTTATAATTTTTGTTTGATGTTAAGTCATTATCCGTATTCAATCATCTTACTTGTAGCAAGAGCAGATTCCCACTTTCGTGGGAATGACGTGTGGAGCGTTTGTAAGTTTCTTACATCCGAAGATTGTTGCATAGAACACAAACTCTTACACGTCATGCCCAACTTGATTGGGCATCTGCTTTTGAATAATAAACCATTGTGAAATCATAATGATATAGTTTATTTGTTTAAATCAATATTTGCGTATCCTTCTTTAGCACGCATCGGTGCACGTTCAACATACACCTGCCTGTCTTGCGGAGCCCATGTGTTTAACCCATCCACATAACGATTGAACATGCAGAAAGCAGCAGCTATTAAAACAGTATCGTGTATTTCTTTATCGGTTGCACCAAGATTTTTAGCTTGTTCTATTTGTTCTGTCGTAACCTGTTTGCCACTTTTTTGTACGCTGCCTGCTATGCTTAGTAATGCTTTTAATTTTGGTGAGATGGATGCTGACTGGTAATCTTTTTTTATATCATCAATCAACTGCATATCACATTCAAAATAATGTTGCGCCAACGCGCCATGCACATTCTGGCAATAGAAACAATCATTTTGTGATGAAACATATGCACCGATCATTTCGCGGTCTCCGCGTGATAAGGTATTGTTATCATCGTGCAATAAAATTTCTGCCAATTCATTTAAAGCCTGACCCGTTTCAGGACTGTATTGCATTGGTCCGCGAATACCCGGCAAGTCGTTTTCTAAATTTATAAATGCCATAATGAGTTATAAGTTTTACGTTGTATGTTTTAAGTTTTTTGAATTTTTACTTCGGCGTTACGTATCCTTTTTCAGCCATGCGTTTTCCCATTTCAATATACTCTTCAGGATCAGTTGGTGTAAAGCTTGCAAGACCGTCAACATAGCGGTTATACATGCTGAATGTTGCAGCTATTAAAACAGTGTCATGTATCTCACGATCATCAGCACCTTGTTTTCTTGCGGCTTCTATATCTTCAGGCAAAACTTCTTTGCCCAATATTTGCACTTTGCCTGCGATGTTTAATAAGGCTTTCATCTTATCACTGATTTCTGATTGCTGCACATCGTTCAATACGTCATCAACAATATTTTTTTCACTGCCATACAATTCACGTGATGTAGCGGCATGGCTCATCGTACAAAACATTGTATCATTTCGTTTAGATACATAAGCGGCTATCAATTCTCTTTCAGCTTCGGTTAATGGAGATTCACCTCTTAATAAAACCTGTGCTAATTCATACAAAGGTTTGCCTGTTTCAGGGCGAAACATTACGAGGCTTCTTATGCCGGGAACATTTTCTTCAACTTCTATATGCGCCATAATTATTTTTTTTTGATTGTTATTCAGCAAATGTTGCATTCAATGTTATATTGCCGGATGTTGTTTTATCTTTTGAAGAATATGCTGCAAATAATCCTATTAAAAAGATAAAAGAGAAAACAAAAACAGCATTGCCATATCCGCCCAAAAAACTAACCAGTGCGCCTATAAAAAATACAACAGTTGCTGTAAACAGCCTGCCTATGTTAAAGCAAAAACCAGTTGCAGCGCCTCTTACAACTGAAGGGAATAATGATGGTATATAAACAGATAATGCGCCCTGGCTGATGCCAAAGAAAAAAGCCAGAATGCCCATTTCAATAAAAGTTGCAGCGGAAACAAAAGTGTTTAATTTAAACACCATGAATGTCATGATAAAGCTTGCGCCGAAGCACATCATCATTGTTTTGCGCAAACCAATAGCATTGGCGATCCATCCTGATACAATACTTCCTGCCAAGCCTGAAGTAGCAAGTATCATCATAGTTAAGCCGCGCAGGTTGTTTGCTTTAGTAGCATCGCTCGTTATACTTTCCACCCATGTTGGCGCCCATGAAAAAACAGCCCATAAACCAATAAGCATAGCGCCAAAAATTACGGAGCCTTTTATAAGATTTTTTTTATAAGAAGGTGCAAAAAGTTTTGGGCTGAAAATGCTGCTATTAACAGAAGTTGTTTTATTCTGTTTCCAATTTTCAGATTCTGATAAAGTGAACATCGCAACTATTGCAATTGCCACGGGAATGATACCTGTTAAAAAAGCATTGTGCCAGTCAGCAATTAAATTGTTCATAGCGCCTGCGACAATAAACCCTACCGGCATTGCTGACGATACTATGCCAATCGCGACGGCTCTTTTCTTTTCAGTCCATATTTCGGCTATCAATATATTGGTAGTTAATATTACGCCGCCAACGCCGAAACCTGTTATAAAACGATACACGCCAACCATGAGCCATGAAGATGAAAATGCTGTAAGTATAGTAAACAAGCTATATACTGCAGTTGATAAAATCACGGCTTTCGAACGACCGATCTTATCGCAAATAAACCCCCATATGAAGCCGCCGAACATGCTGCCGAAAATGAAAATAGAATTTATATAAGCGCTTACATTGTTCATCTTTTCATCTGTAACGTTCCCTAATAAATCTTTTACAACTACAGGCAAATAAACTGACATGAGCATGGAAGAAATACCGCTGAACATGATGCTTATAAAACATATAATGAAAGCAGCTGCAAGATGTTTCCTTGTTGGAGAAGAAGAACGAAAAAGCGTTTCTGCAACACTTGTTTCTTCTTCTATATTTAATATAATGTGCTTCATTGCGCAACGGTATTATTTTTCTTTAAATGATCATAACCTTGTGGCAAACGGTTGTAACCATGATTTTTTAATCTTTGTCCAAGCCCTTTATAAAATTCAGGCTCAGTTGGTGTTACTGTTGCAAGCCCATCTACATAACGGTTATACAAACAAAACAATGCTGCAATTAAAACTGTATCATGAATTTCAATATCGGTAGAGCCTTCTGCTTTTGCATTTTCAATAGCTTCTTTTGTTACTGCTTTACCGCTTTCTCTAACCATTGATGCAATGGTTAATAAAGCTTTCATCTTATTGCTTACGGGCGCTGTGGTAATATCCTGTTTTACTTTATTTGAAGTTTCATTTTCATTTAATAAAACATCTGCGGCAGCTGTATGTGCAGCGGTGCAAAACCTACATTGGTTACCGCTTGATACAACAGTAGCAATAAGCTCCCGTTCACCTTCAGTTAAAGAAGAAGGACCACGTAACAGAATCTGTGTTAGTTCACGAATTGGTGCAGCAGAATCTTTGCGATATTCGAGCAAGCCGGTAATGCCGGGCAAATGCTCTTCCAATGGTATGTATGGCATAAAGAATTTCTTAATTGAAATGATTAATGACTCTTGTTGATAAGAGTTAATGCAAAGAATTAAAGTGCATCTTACACATAACGGGTATGCGTTTGTATAACGGAAAAAATTAGCCGATTAATTCAGGTGGTTGTGCAGGCTTAATTAAGAAACCTGCAGAGGTGTTAGCATTCTTGAAAAAAGAATAAGTGCTTTTACAATTGTTGCTTAAAGCTGAGAAATTATATTGAAGAATGCGTGTATTGTATTCACTTAAAATATTAGTTTGTTTTGCAGTTGATTGTTCTGATTTTTTATTGGAAGGAATATCTGATGATTGTTTTGCGTACTCTGCTTTTGAATTGCTTAATGCTGTTTTTTGCTGATTGGGTAAACAGTACAAATACATTGTATCATTTTGAACACTGCGCTTTACATAATTGTAATGAACACCATTTAATTCGATCTGTCCATCGCAACGTTCATAACCTTTCCTGTCAATAGAATAAGGAATATTTAAGGGTAATTTCAGCTCTATAAGATCAATGTTTTTAAAATTATTCTGATCTAAAGTTGCAACCATTTGTTTATCGGCGACATTCTCGGCTACTGAAAAAAACAGCCTGTATCCGCAGATATTAAAAAGATGAATTGAGAGAAATAATATAGCAAAAGTTTTTTTCAAGCAACTTAGTTAAGCAGCAAAGTATGAATATTTCTACTGTGGCGTTTAATTTTTATAAATAAATATTTTAAAGCGCTCAATTTATAGACTTAATTGCTTGAAATTATTTGTAAATTAGTTGGTGTAATAACCATTAGTTTAATTCCGCAAAAGTTATAAAAGAGTGCATAAATTTAGATGAAGACTTTACTTATAATTCAAAAGCCAAAAAGTTTATTTAAATCCGCGTTATTTATTAAAGAAAAAGTGCCCAAGACTGGATTCGAACCAGCACACCGGTTAAGGCACTACCACCTCAAAGTAGCGTGTCTACCAATTTCACCACCTGGGCATTGCGGCAAATGTAAAATGAAAATATTATTTGCTCAACTCTATTCTAAAAGTAGTGCCCTTACCCTGCTCGCTGTGTTTTACGAAAATTGATCCTTTATGATACTGTTCAATTATGCGTTTACTTAAGGTTAATCCCAAACCCCAACCACGCTTTTTTGTGGTAAAGCCGGGCTCAAAAACTTTAGCAATATTATTTTTGGAAATACCCTTACCTGTATCTGTAACATCAATTAAAACCTGTGTTGCAGCATTTTTAATGTGTACTTTCACGAGGCCTTTTCCCTCTATAGCATCCAGTGCATTTTTTAACAGATTTTCAATAACCCAATCAAACAGCGGCGGAGATATCATAGCAGGAATTCGTTGCTCGCCTTCGGCATCCAAAATAATGTTTACTTTTTTACCGGCTCTTCGTTTTATATAATCTATCATTATAGTCACCTGCTCTACAATATCTTTTTCTTCAAGGTGCGGATGGCTTCCTATTTTTCCAAAACGGTCGGTTATCAGTTCCAGCCTGTTTACGTCTTTTTCAATTTCAAAGCTAAGTTTTTCGGTTGCTGAAATTTCTTTTAAAACTTCAACCCATCCTTTTAGGCTTGAAACAGGCGTGCCCAATTGATGCGCTGTTTCTTTTGCCATACCAGCCCATAACTGGTTTTGTGTGCTTATATAAGAAGTTCGTTGCGCAATAATTGTTATTGAAAGAAATAAACCTGCAATTATCAACTGAACGATAGGGTAGTATTGCACTTCGCGCTGCAAAACAGTATCTCCGTAATAATACCTGTTAACGGTATATGGATTTTCATTTATTACCAAGGATATAGGCTCGTGTTGCTTTCTAAATTCCTGCAGCTTTTTAAGCAGGTATGTGCTATCAGATTTTGCCTTTTTGCTGTTAAGATTGCGGTAGCCATTTGTAATGCTGTCTTTCTCTCCGACCAGCACTTCAATGATAGGTATATCACTATTTTCAGACGAAATTTTTGCTGCAAGATTTAAATTAAAGCTACTGCTTGTATCTGCAATTGTCCGCTGTGCTTCAACCCAGGTTTCCATGCGTTTTTGCTCATCTGCCGCTATTTTTTTTGCCAGGTATGATGAATAAAAAATTGTGCCTGTAACTATTGCTGCCGCCAGTATAAACAACAATGTTTTACCATTAAACCATTTGCGTATCATGATTCTAAAATAGCTAAATAGGTGCAAATAAAAATCCCGCAATTATAAATTGCGGGATTTTTATTTGAAGTGCTCTGAAATTTATGCTAACTGAATAGCCCCCCTTTTTTCAATGCTTTTGTTCCCTCGCCTATTTTATACCCGTTCTGATAAATTTCAATTTTATAGTTGCCTGTCTGGTATTTTCCTGTTTCCGGTTTCCAGTCAAAGCTTACCGGCATGCGCTTTCCTTGTTCATATTGAACGTTCAATTTATTTGTAAATACTTTTTCGCCTTCCTCGCGTGTTTGAAATGTGCCGCTGCCATTTGCCGGAATAGTGATCGGATGGCCATCAGGTCCCGTTACGCATACATATAATTCTTTACCACCGCTTGGCGCTATACGGTTTTCATCAAGATCAAAAGATATTCTGAAAACATCTGTTTTATTAGCCTTTGTTACTACTTTTTCTTTACCACTTCCTTTAATATCTATAGCTGCAATATTTATATTAGAAGCATGCAGCGTAGAACCAACATCCTGTATATGACTTCTTTGTGCTTCAGTGGTATCAAGTGTTTGCTGCACCCTTGTTTTTTGCGCAGTAAGTGTATCACGCTGGTTGGTAAGATCTGTATTGGCAACTGTTAAGGTTTGATTCTCCTGCTTTAATTGTTCAACCTGCGCAAGTAAATCTGTTATTTTTCCATTCAGTTCTTTAATCATTGATTTAGCTTTACCCAAATCAGCATTTTTCTTACTTAGTTCTGTTTTTATGTTTGCCTTCAGGCTATCTATTTCATTTTTACGGGCAGCAAGATCTCCTGAAAGTTTAGTGTTTGAACCGGTTAGCGAATCCATTCTCGACAATGCATCATTATATTCTGCTTCAACTGCACTGCGGGATGAATCGGCAGCTGTATATTGTGTTGTAAGCTGATTTATTTTTTCGCCGGATTTATTTTTATCATAAATAATATAACCCCATGTACCTACAAGGGCGGCTATTAAAATACCATAAATTAATTTCCGGTTATCTTTCGGCGGTTCTGCCGGCTGATTTGAAGTAGATGACGGATAATTACTGTAACTCATATATTGGAAGTTTATTTGTAAACTATTTCTTAATATTGAAAAAACAATCGTTTGAACATACCTTTTTCCTTATTCAATCTTCTTTTAATTGACATAGAAACGGTTCCCTGCTACCACAGGTTCGAAATTGTTCCTGATGATATTAAAATACTTTGGGCGGACAAAATTTCCAAAACCGTGCCAGAAAATCTTACACTGGAGGACAGCTATTTGCTAAGAGCAGGAATAATGGCTGAATTTGGAAAAATTGTTTGCATATCAGCAGGCTATTTTTATGAAGATGTAAACAAAAATATTTGCTTTAAAGTTAAAAGTATTTGCTGTGAAGAGGAGAAAGAAATTTTGCACAATTTTTTGCAAATAACAAATTCATTTTGCAAAGCGCACAACCGCTTTCAGTTTGCAGGCCATAACATAAGAGAATTTGATGTTCCTTACATATGCCGGCGTTTACTGATAAATAGTATTGAACTTCCTTCTTACTTGCAATTGCATGGTGCTAAGCCCTGGGAAATAGATATGGTAGATACCCTGCAGTGGTGGAAGTTTGGTGATTATAAAAATTATATTTCACTTAACTTATTAGCAAACATATTAAATGTACCTACTTCAAAAGGCGATATGGATGGTAGTAAAGTAAGAAATGTTTATTATGATGAAAAAGATCTAAACCGCATTTCAACTTATTGCGAAAAGGATGTAATTGTTGTGGCCAATATTATACTTCGTTTTAAAAACCTGCCTTTATTGAGTGAAGACAACATACAAATTATAAAATAGTATTTTCTAATAAACAGATTTACAAAAAGCCTCTATATTTGCAGCCCATTGGTGCGGTAGCTCAGTCGGTAGAGCAAAGGACTGAAAATCCTTGTGTCGGCGGTTCGATCCCGCCCCACACCACAATCAAAATGAAGCGATTATAACAGAAAAGTTGTAATCGCTTTTTGTTTGGTCACATATCGGTCACACAAATCGACCAATACAAGTAAATCAATTACGATCATAAAGTGTTCGTTTATGTTTGTAGCATTTTTTGTTCTAATCTGACGTTTGAAGTAAATACTATATAATCATTTCTAATTTTTCAAACTTATTTATTATCCGCCTTCTTCGCTTCGGTTGCAATACCTTTCATTTCATCAGGATCAATTTGTTGCCAGGACAAATTCATTGCTTGGGTATAATATTTTTCAAGTTCACGAGCGATAGTGTTATAGACAACATTATCTTGTTTGAGTTCATCAGCAAGACTTGGTGGGTTATTCCACTTTGAAGACCCAACGTACGTGAATGTGCTTCTATCAAGTGCTATGTTTTTTGTCCAAAGAAGCTCGTTATGTTGTGGTGAACGGGCTTTAATAACCAAACTTCCACCGAGGGTTACCTCACCTGTTGTTTTATATAACGGTTGACCCGTTAATGCCCAATTAGGCACTGTACTATAGTGACGATTGTATTCTGGATTTAAATCTATACTTACTTCCAGGTCAAAATTAGAATTGAGTTTATCGTTATAAACCATTTCATCATGAGAACCAAATGGCCCACGAATCGTAAAGCCTTTTGCCGTTAAGAGTTCCTGGAAATCGTTTGCCATACTTGACGCCATTTCATTAAAGGGCGGTACATAGTACTCAGGGTTTTCGCCAACAAACTTTGGGCGTACTAGTGCAATGGTGATATTAGTTGTGCCAGATTGGGTGCGAGACGGTGGACTGTAATCGAACTTAGCGGGGATACGTTGATTAGAAGTAACGGTTGATTTTGATGCTGAACAACTAATGAGATAAGCAGCAAGCAAGAAAAGTAAGATTCTTTTCATATCTATGTGTTTTGATTGAGTAGGAATGAATATCGAAGTTTTGAAAAGAAACAGGAATATTCTATTCGAATAAAAAATACTTTATTCCAAAACCATATAAATTATTCCAACCAACTACTTTTATGGAAAAGAAGCTTATGCACGGAGCTAAGATCAAAGCCTTTCGGATGATGCGAGGATTTTCTCAGGAGTATATGGCTGATCGCTTAAATATTACCCAAGCAACCTATTCAAAAATTGAAGGCAATAAACAAAAGGCGACGCAAGAATTATTAGAAAAACTTGCACAAGAACTAGGAGTAACAGTCGCTGATATCATCAGCAATGAGCCAATTGTCATTCTCAACAATGCATCGAACCAGGGAGCACAAGGACACATAGAACATTTTTATGCAGACCAAAAGGAATTGTTTGAAAAATTAATTGCATCAAAAGATTCGGAGATAGGAAATCTAAAGGATATTATTCACAGTTTGAAAGAAGTGATTGCTTCATTGACAAACAAAAAAGAATAACCACAATTCGCCAGAAGGAATTTGATAAGAAATAATATATTAAAAAAAGGCGGTTACCATGTAACCACCTTATATAACTACTCACTAACCAACTCTTCTGTTTCGATGCCAACCACTGTTGTTTGTTCGGTGGGTGTAATCAAGATATAATCCGCTGCCTTCTGTGCTTGGGAAGCTGCATAGATTAGTATGCGTTTGTTATTCTGAAGCTTCTCAAGCCAGCCTTGGATATACGCAACACTATTCACCAGCGGCTTCGGTGCAATACCTGCAACATGTGTTAAATAACAGGAGCCAATTTCTGCAATCAGTTCTTCGGTTGAATACACGGTTGAGCCAAAGGGTGTCATCTGTTGCACTCCTTCGCGTTTTAATCGCGATTCATGACCGGTACTGTGGATTAATTCATGAAAGAGTACGGCATAATATTCTTCCTTTGTTTTAAAGACTTTTGCTTTCGGCATATTAATAAAGTCTTTACCTGGATGATAGTATGCTTCGTTCTCTTTTGATTGCAATGCAGGCGGATTATGCATTGATTGAATGATGCTTTCGCATTCAAGCAAGGGTTCAAATTCCTGTGCATCAGATGGAGGTACTTTATCTTCAGGAATACCTTCGCATTGTGAAATGTTGAAGACCATATAATACCGCAGCACTGCATGTTTCTTTGCAGTTTCTTCTTCCGGCAGGTCTTCGGTTTCAGTGTTGAGCACTTTCCAGAAGACCACGACATGCCCTGATTCACCACGCTTCACCGTTCCTCCTAATTCCTGGATTTGTCGGTACGTAAGGAAATAATTTTGGTCGTAGTGGAGCATGGTTAAAAGCCACAGGTTAATACCACGATATGGCCTTTTACTAATGAGGTTTGTCGGCATGTGTCCGTCTGTCCATGGCCTGCGCCAGGGAATAATACCTTGTTCAAGTTGTGCCATCACCTGATCGGTGACAATGGTGTACACATCCTTCTTTTCAGAAGGTTGATTGTTTTCGTTCATACTGATAAATTTTGTTGTGAAAGAATTGATTTACTATCAGTGTATGAAAGAGAAGTGGATTAATATAAGGGAGGGAAATTTGGGGATATAACTAAATCTGATACCTCAAATAATCTATTTATTCAAATAGGCAATAAATTTTGCTGAAATGAGGATATAAATAATTATAGTGAGGCGTAAAAAAATAATGCTCGTAATTAAGTTAAAAAGATTACATAACTACCTAAATTGCAAATAAGCCTTTAAATAAGGAGTCGAATTTATGACTTACAACTTATTGTAAGCCTATGCCAAGCAATTAGATAAAATTTTATAGAGTTTCGCCACCCATAATCATAATATAACCTTTTTGATTAACAACCGCAAACCTAAATCCAATATTCATTAAAACCAAGAAACAACTGATAAAAAAATAAACATTTTTATAACCTTAAAATACTAATAATTAATTACTTACGCAAAATGTTGATAACAGTATCAAATTCTTCGTTAAATTCTTATTAAGAATACCTCTTCAATTATTAAATTCACAGTTAATTCGATTGCCAATGGAGCAAGTTAATATATTTTTATCCTCAACCTATTATGATTTCAAAGACCGTCGAAAAATTATTAAAAAGCAAATTGAAGATTTAGGGCACAAACCAATTTTGCATGAGGTGGATGAAATTTTTTATGATCCCGGATTCCATACACATGAAAGTTGCATAGATTCTGTTCAAAACGAAGCAGACATTTTACTTGTTCTTATTGGAACTCGTTTCGGAGGAGTTGCTGTGTCTGAAGCTTTAAAGGACATAGATATTGAAAAAATCAAAGATAAATCTACTAGCAAAAGTTTTTTTCAAGAAAAAAATAAGTATTCAATAACACAATGTGAGGTCTTTAAGGCTATAGAAAAGGATATACCAATTCTAACTTTCGTTGAAAAAGAAGTGTGGGATGCAAGACATAAATATGAACAATTAGTTAAACAAGGTAAAAGCGTCGATGATTTTCCATTTTTTAGTTCCGATCAGGATAACAAAAATGCTATTTCAATTTTCGAATTTATTTCATTTATAAATCGATTATCGAAGAATAATGCAATTAAAGAATTTACAGAGGTTGAACAGATATGCGACTATCTAAAGAAAAATTTGTCCGCTTATTTTAAGCAGCTGATTAAAACCAATAATAAAGTATTATTAAATGAATTCGAACTAATACCATCCTCACTGCCATTAGAGAGAATTGCAGATTATTTTTTTGAAGATTATAACAGAAAGAATTCTATATTAGATGTATTTCAAAGACTTGATTTCAATGAAAAGGGAGACTGTGACTATTATTCAGAAATTTCAATTACTCCGATTGATAAACTTACACATTATCATTATCAATTATTTACAGACAAAATAGGGAAAGTAGAAATTAAAGATTTCTTTGTCAGAGAAACTCCTGAAGACAGAAATTCTTTCGCAATAAAAAAAGGCCGTCATGTAAGATTAAACTTGCTATTTAACGAACCAAAAGTCGATAATTTTACAATAATTTTGAGACTAAATATCGAAAACTATCTCTCTGATCTTATCGATAAAAGTGAGGGATATCTCCATAGGCGAATTCAGGATAAACCCACTAAATTTAAAGCAATAAAATC